>JBOHRM010001067.1:0-2311 GCA_050732715.1 Longimicrobiales bacterium | reverse complement strand
AACCCGGAACCGCCGGCGCCGGGGGCGCCGGCCCGCTTTACCTCCGCCATGTCGGCGTCTACGCTTATACGGCTGCGTCATTGCGCCGCTGGGTCGCACTGCCGGCGCATGCGCTCGAGAGAATCGAGCAGCTCGAGCAGCTGCGCCCGCTCGCCGCGGGTATGACGATCGGCGTGGGCGTGGTCGCCGCGGCGGAGGGCGGCGTCGACACGCCGGAAGACGCGCGCCGCGCGGAGCGCCGACTGCGGGCGCTCGCGCATGCCACACTCGAACACGGTTGAGGACATGACCGAACAGAACCGCCAACTCACGAAGTATATCTTCGTCACCGGCGGCGTCGTTTCATCGCTGGGGAAGGGGATCGCCGCCGCATCGATCGGCCGGCTGTTGGTCGATCGCGGGCTGCGAGTGACGATCCAGAAGTTTGACCCATACATCAACGTCGATCCGGGCACGCTGTCGCCGTTCCAGCACGGCGAGGTTTTCGTGACGGATGATGGAGCGGAGACGGATCTCGATCTCGGCCACTACGAGCGATTCGTCGGTGAGTCGCTGAGCCAGGCGAACAACATCACGACCGGGCGCATCTACCTCGATGTGATCACGAAGGAGCGGCGTGGCGACTACCTCGGTGCGACGGTTCAAGTGGTCCCGCACATCACGAACGACATCAAGAGCGCGATCCGGCGGCTCGCGCCGAACCATGACGTCGTGATCACGGAGATCGGCGGCACGGTCGGTGACATCGAGTCGCTGCCGTTCCTCGAGGCGATCCGCCAGTTCCGTCAGGACGTGGGCCGGGCGCACACGTTGTTCGTGCACCTGACGCTGATCCCGTACATCGCCGCGGCCGGCGAGCTGAAGACGAAACCCACGCAGCACTCGGTGCGCGAGCTGATGGAGATCGGCATCCAGCCGGATGTGCTGATCTGCCGGACCGAGCGTTCGCTGGATGACGAATTGAAGCGGAAGATCGCGCTGTTCACGAACGTGAACCCCGCGGCCGTGATCGAGGCGCGCGACGCCGAGACGATCTACGAGGTGCCGCTCATGTTCCGGCGGCAGAAGCTGGACGAGCTGGTGGTCGAAAAGCTTGCACTCGATGCGGGCCCGCTCGATGCCGCTCGCTGGGAGGCGATGGTCGGGCGGGTGAAGAACCCGAACGACGGCCGCGTGGGCATCGCCGTCGTTGGCAAGTACACGGCGCTCGTCGACTCGTACAAGTCGATCCAGGAGGCGCTGGTCCACGGCGCCGCGGCGAACGACGTCGCGGTCGACATCGAATGGCTGTCGAGCGAAGATTTCGAGGCGCGCGACGCGGCCGAGGTGCTGGCACGGTATCACGGCCTGCTGATCCCGGGCGGATTCGGCGTGCGCGGTGTGGACGGCATGCTCGAGGCCGTGCAGTGGGCGCGCGTCAACGGCCTGCCGTTCTTCGGCATCTGCCTCGGGCTCCAGTGCGCGGTCATCGAGTACGCGCGCAAAGTATGCGGCATCACCGGCTCCGGGTCCTCCGAGTTCGATGACGTCGACGACGCCGTGATCTGCCTGATGGATTCGCAGCGGCAGGTCACCGATATGGGCGGCACGATGCGGCTCGGCGCGTACCCGGCCAAGCTGCGCCCCGGGTCGCACGCACACCAGGCGTACGGCACGCTCGATATCAGTGAGCGGCACCGGCACCGTTACGAAGTGAACAACGCGTACCGCGAGCTGCTCGCGGAGCACGGCATCGAGTTCAGCGGCATCTCGCCGGACGGCAACCTCGTCGAGATCATCGAGATCCCGGATCACCCGTGGTTCCTGGGTTGCCAGTTCCACCCCGAGCTGAAATCTCGGCCAATGCTGCCGCATCCGCTGTTCGTTGCGTTCGTTCGTGCCGCCAAGCGGCGCAGGGACGGGTCCAGCGGTAGCGGTCCGGCCGAAAGACAGGGGCACGCCGTGGACGAGTCGACGAGTTGGCGAGTCACGAGTCGCGAGTCGATCACTCCGGGTCTCGGGACGCGTGATTCATGACGAAGGACGCAGGACTCGGAACTCGGGAATCGGGACTCGCTACGCTGTTCCGGCGCGGCGCGCCGATGTTCATCATCGCGGGCCCGTGCGTGCTCGAAGACGATGGCCTGAATCTCGAGGTGGCCGAGACGCTCGCGGCGTTGTCGAGCGACCTCGAGCTGCCCGTCATCTACAAGGCGTCGTTCGACAAGGCGAACCGCAGCCGCGCCGGCGCGCCGCGCGGGCCCGGGCTCGACACAGGGCTCCGCCAGCTCGAGCGCGTCCGCATCGAGACCGGGTTGCCCGTGCTCACGGA
>JBOHRM010001066.1:0-8382 GCA_050732715.1 Longimicrobiales bacterium | reverse complement strand
AGATGGTTTCGATGGGCATCCGAGCGCTTTCGATCCCTCCTGTCGATCCCTGGCCGCCTCGGCGCGCTAGAACGGGTTCCGAGTTCCGAGTTCCGGGTTCCGAGTTCCGAGTTCCGAGTTCCGAGTTACGAGTTACGAGTTACGAGTTACGAGTTAGGTGGGGACGGGAACTCGCAACCCGCAACCCGCCAACCTATGTCGCTACGACCTTCGGCGCTTCGATCAGCGGAAGCAACGTCTTTGCGTTCTCGGCGACCAGCCAGTCATAGAACTCTTCGCTCAACAGGCTGCTGCCGTGCTCCTCGATGAATTTCTTCTGCTCGGGGGTGATGTCGACCGGCTCGCGCTCGATCGCATTCGGATACTTGTTCGCGGGGGTGCGATCGACGGGCGCGACGAACTCGGCGGTCAGCGCGCCATCGTAGCCGACGGACCGCAACGTGTCGACGAGCTTCGCCCAATCCCAGTGCCCGTGGCCGGCGGGCATGCGGTTCGTGTCCGCGACGTGGAAGTCGACGAGCCGGTCGGCACAGTCGATGATCGTCTGGTACGGGTCTTCCTCCTCAATGTTGAGGTGGAACGCGTCGAGACACACGCCGATGTCCGGACCCGTGGCTTCGGCGAGCGCGTACGCCTGCGCGCCGCGTGTGATGAAGTACGTCTCGAAGCGGTTGATCGGCTCGACCGCGATCTTGATGCCTTCACGCCGTGCATGATCGGCAATCTCCTTCATCCCCTCGACCGCCCATTGCCACTCTTCTTCGGGCGTCGCGTCGGCCACGATCTTGCCGACCGTGCCCGGCACGATCGTGATCTCATAACCCTCGAGCTCGCGTACCATCGTGATCACGTCCTTGCAGTACTGAACGGACTTCTCGCGCTTCGCCGGGTCTTTCGCCGGGAGCCCGCGGTCACCGAGCATCAGCGTGACCGAGCCCCAGCACCGCAAGCCGTGTTCGTTCAACAGCGCGCGAACCTCGCCCGTATCGTAGATCTCCGGTTCGCCGCTGATCTCTATGCTGTCGTAGCCGTACTTCGCGAGACGGCGGATCGTCACGTCGATCGGCTCGGCCCGCATCCAGTTGTGCATCGACAGGTGCATTGCAACCTCCTCGAACGGGGTGGATGGTGATCGATCAGCTGACCTGATAGATGCGCTCGAGCCTCGAGCTCGCGATCCGGTCGGCGAGCAGCTCGTAGAGCCCGAGGACCGAGAGGCCATACGTGTTCGCGTGTCGCGTCAGGTGCGCCAATGTGCCGGGTCCGTAGGTGATCACGCTGCGCGCGCCGACGCTCGCCGCATCGGCGAGTCTCGCGTGTGTGAGCGCGTCGGCGAGCGCGGGGTGCGTGAATTGGAGCGCCATGTCCCCCGCAGGATAAGCGCGTGCGTCTCTCCAGAACAGCTCGACCGCCGGTTCGGGCAGCAGAGCGTTCAGGAGCTTGCGCGCCGAAGCCGAGCACTCCGGCGCGCGGACGGAATGCGTGGGCTCGACGAACGCATGGGGTGTGGGGTCGCTCAGCCGGTTGAAGTCCAGGCGTCCCGCTTCGAGTTGCTCGGCGAGGAACGTGACGAGCGGGACCACCTCGATGCCGGTCGGCAGCTCGATGCCCAGCCGTTCCTGGTACATCTGTGTGAAGGCGAAAACCGCGCCGGGCGAGAGCACGAGCAGTCGCTGTGCACGTGCCGCCTCCAGCTCCGCGAGGTTGGCGCGCGCGAGCTCGGCGGCGATCGCCGGCAAACCGAGGGACGTGGCGAGCAGTCCGGTGTTGCGGCCGCGGCCGATGAGCACCGGCTCGACGTCGGCCGCCCGCAGTACGGCGAGCACGGCGTCGACCACCGACGGCCGGAGAAAATGCGTGTCATCACCGACGAAGAGCGCGACCGGCCCCGTCTCCTCCGCCGGCTCCGGACTCTGAGGCTGATAGGGGTTCTGCCAGGCGCGCAGCCGGTCCGCGATCTCGTACACGATCGCCGGCGCGAGACCGCGCTCGACCACCACGGCGCGGGCCGCGACGATTCCTTCCGGAAGCGGATTGCTATAGACGCAATGCGTGCGACAGTTGCCGCAGTCGGCACACTTGTAGAGCGCGTCCACCGTCCCCGGATTCCATGACGATACGCCGCGCCGCTCGAGCGCCACGAGCTGCGCCCAGCCGTGCGGCGTCAGCGTCTCCAGACGCGTGAGGTTGCCGACGGGGCAAACATGCCGGCACATGAGCGAGTGCCGGCATCGTTCCGTCACATCGATCGGGTTCTCCAGCATTCGCCTCACTCATTCGAGTTCTGGGTTCCGGGTTCCGGGTTCCGGGTTCACCGTCGGCCAACCACTCGGAACTCGGAACCCGGAACTCGGAACCCATTATCGGCCGAACCCGACCTTGCCGGGGTTCATGATGCCGTTGGGATCGATCGCCCGCTTCAGCCGCTGAACGAACGGCCACGCATCGCCGTATTGCCGGCTCATGAACCGCGACAGCTTCAGGCCTACGCCGTGGTGCTCGTTGATCATGCCGCCACCCTCGATCGCCGCGGTGACCGCCGTGTTCCAAACCCGGTTGTGCAGGCGAATCGCCTCCTCCGCATCGTGCGGCGGATTCTCGATGATGAAACGCGAGTACATGGACGCACCCCACGACCACCAGTGCGAGAAGTGCGCGATGAAGCGAATGTCGTACTCGGCGTAGCTTCCCTCGACCGCGGCCTTCTGCGCGCGCCACAGCCGCTCGACCTTGTCGTAGGTTGAAACCGTCTCCGTTGTCCCGTACATCCACGGGAAGGCGAGCGTCTTGGGTGGATAGTAGAAGTCGTAACGATGCGCCCACCACCGTTCGCCCGGCTCGCGACCCAGGTCCCTCGGCGTCAGGTCCTCGATCAGCGCGAGGGCCTTCGTCTCCTGCATCGCCGCCAGCTCCGCGTCACCATCGAAGCCGATGACCATGTAGCCACCATCCAGCTCGAGGCCGAGCGTCTCCCGAACCAGCGAGGCCGTCGACGGCGGATCATACAGCCGGACCACGAACGGCTGAAGCCGATGCACCATCAGTCGCCGGCCGGCCTCGATCGCCTTCTCGAGATCATCGAACACCAACGCGCGAAGCAGGCGAGTCTCCGGGAGATACTCGATCCGCATCGTCGCTTCCGTGATCACGCCCAACGTGCCCTCCGCGCCGACGAACAGCCGCATGAAATCCGGACCCGCGGCATGACTCGGAACCGGCGGCGTACGGATGACATCACCCTCCGGAAGCACGACCTGCAGACTCATCAACAGGTCCTCCGCCTTCCCGTATTTCGTGCTGATCGTGCCAGAACCCCGGGCGGCGAGATAGCCGCCGAGCGTCGCACAGTTGGCCGACGCCGGATAGTGCGGCAACGTGAGACCTCGCTCGTTCAACAGCCACTCGAGATGCGTGCCGTTTATGCCGGCCTGCGCCGTCACCGTCATCGCGGCTTCGTTGATCTCGATCAGCTCGTCCAACCGCTTCAGATCGAGCGTGATGCCACCGTAGATCGGCGCGCCCCCGCCCTGTGTGCCCGAGCCTCCGCCCCACGGAACGACCGGGAGCCCGTACCTGTTCGCGATCCGCAGAATCGCCGAGACCTCGCTCACCGAACCGGGGTGGACAACGTAGTCGGGCGTCACCAGCGCGTGCCCGCGGTCCAACCACATCTGATTCGCCCAGAACCAGTCACACGAATAGACCAGCCGATCGGCTTCGTCCGTCGTGATGTGGTTCGCCCCGACCACCTCCTCCAACTCGCTACGGACCATCTCGTGATGGAACCGGCTCGGCGCGAGATGCCGCCGGTCACGCGTCGCGAGCGATGCAGGCTCGTCCCCGAGCAAACCGCTCGTCTCCGTGGCGCTGTCAGCGTTCAATGGTTCCATCGTCCCCGAGGACAGCCGCGCGCCCGACGCCTGGTGTTCCGCATCGCACGGAGCACATGCTGCATACAGGTAGTATACACTCGGCACAACATAAGACGCGCGGCTGGGGAAGTCAAATCACTCGTGATTTCCTCGACGGCAGGCGCAGGGGAAGTGGAGGCGGATGCCGGTTTGAGTGATGGGCATCCCCTCTAACGCAGCACGCGTGCCCGCGCCGCGTTGCCGTTCAGGTGTGACCGAGTCGCTTGAAGAAGCTTTCGCGCAGGATTCGCAGGTGTTCGCGCGTTGCGGCTTGGGCACTGTCGCCGTCGCCCCTGGCGATTGAGTCGACGATGGCCTGATGCTCGGCCGTGCACGCGATGAGGCGTGCCTGGGTGGTTTGCGAGTCTGTGGCGAGGAGCTGCATACGGTTGCGCATCTGGAGCCCGAGCCGGCCGAGCAAGTCATTGGGACAAGCGTGGGCGAGCGTTTCGTGCAGCACGGTGTCGGCCTTGGACCAGGCGGCGCGGTCGCCACGATTGGCGGCGCTATCCAAGTCCTTGACGCTCTTCTTCAGCACGTCGAGAGCCGGCTTGGAGATGGATTCGGCGACGAGTCGTGCGATCTCGGGCTCGAGGATGGAGCGGAGGTGAAGGACGTTGAGCACCTCGGGGAGCGAGAGCGCGGCGACGGTGACGGTTCGATTCGCCTGGAACTGGACGAGTCCTTCCTGTGCGAGCTGTTGGAGAGCCTCACGTACGGGTGTGCGGCTGATCTGGAACGCCTCGGAGATGCGCGCTTCGGACAGCGGCTCGCCGGGCTGAAGCTCGCCGTCACGTATGGCGTCCTTGAGTCGTTCGTAGGCGGTCTCGCGTAGCAGTCGTGTTCCGCGTGCGCCGTCGCCACGCTTACCACGATTCGTCACGAGTCGTTTGATCTCAGGCATACGATTTTCAATGTAAATCGTTCGACGCGGTCCGCAAAGCCGGAGCCGAACGGCCGTAGCGGCGGGCTCGCCGCGCCCACCACGAAAGCTTAGAGCCGGATACTCGCGTCGCGCCGCGCCGTGGCTTGCGCGGGCGCACCCGCGTCGCGCACGTGTACGTGCACGCGCGCCGAGGTACGACCGATCGGATCGGGCCGGATCAGGCCACGATGTCAGTCACCAGCCGGGTTCCGTACCGACCTTCCATTTGATGTTGCACCCGGTGCTCGGGACCTGATGGTCTTCGGGTATCGCTTGACCTTCGAGGGTGGCGTCGAGGGCCGCGCGCAGGTCACGGCCGGTGACGGGCTTGCCGTTCGCGGGGCGGCTGTCATCGATCTGGCCGCGGTAGACGAGGCGCCGGCTCGCGTCGAAGAGGAAGATATCGGGTGTGCAGGCGGCGTGGTACGCACGCGCGATGTCTTGTGTCTCGTCGTACAGGTACGGGAACGGGTAGCCGGCGCGCTGCTTCTCGACCTTCATCGCTTCCGGCGAGTCTTCCGGATACCGCTCTGCGTCGTTCGAGCTGATTGCGACGATGCCGACGCCGCGCGGGCCGTATTCTTCGCCGATGCGTGCGAGCTCGTGCCGCACGTGTTTCACGAACGGGCAGTGATTGCAGATGAAGAGGACGAGCAATGCGGGCGCTTCGGTGAAGTCGTCACGTGAGACGATGTTGCCGGCCGTGTCCGGCAGCGCGAAGTCGGGCGCCTGCGTGCCGAGCGGCAGCATGGTCGACGGTGTTTCGGACATCATCTCCTCCCAATCTCTTCGAGATCGTTCCCGCTGTTGACGTACCCTGAAGCGGCAAGATGTGCGATCGGTTCCCGGCTTTCTCTGCGACTCCAGTTTTCGGGTTCCGAGTTTCGAGTTGCGGGCCTGGGTTCGCGGATCCAACTCGCAACCCGAAACCCGCAACCCGCAACCCGAAACCTCAAGGCTGGGTGACTGGTCCTGGTCCGATCAGGGTATTGAACACGAGCTTGAACGTGCCGTGTGTCTGCACGCGGTGCTGGGCGCGGAACCCGATCAGGACGACGCGGCCTGCGCCGTGTTCGACGGCGACCATTGCGGCCCGCTCCGCTATCCGCTGTTCGCCGATCAGCCAACCGCTCTCGAGGATATCGCGATCGATGAACGTCACGATGCGCTCGACGCGATCGCCCTCGGGGCCGGGCAGCGTTTCGTAGACCTGGTTGTTCAGGAGGAACGTTGCGAGCGCGCGCTCGGGCATCCCCCACGCGAGCGGGTTCGCGTTGTCGACATCGACTCGCAATGTCGAGCCGGGAGACCAGAACTCGGTCGATGCCAAGTCATCGACCAAGTTTCGAATCGGCAGGTCGAAGTGTTCGATCGCGAAGTCGCCCGCCTCTGCGAACGTCAGCAGTGTGCCGCCGTTCATTACGAACGCCTCGAGCGCGTCGACGCCCGCGTCGCCGAAGCCGCTGCGGTACTCGGGCGGATATGCATTGGCACCGCCACGCCCGCCGCCCTCGCCGCCGTCGTCCTCTTCGCCGACCATCCGCGCGACGCCATCGGCGGGGAGGATGATGACGTCGTACTGCTCGTGAAGGTTGCCTTGCAGGATGTCATCATCCATCAGTGTCGTGTAGGGGAAGCCGAAGCTCTCGAGCAGCAGGCGAGTCCACCCCTCGTCCATGTTGCCGCCAAAGTAGCGCTGGTACATCCCGATACGCAGTCGCTCGGCGGGCTGGCTGACGCCGGCGGGATCGGTGTTCAGTGCGGCGAAGTCGACGCCCGTTTCGCGCGCGATGCTCGCGACGAGGTCATCGGGCACGTCCGCGGGCACGAGGAAGTCACCCTGGCGCGGGCCATCGTTCGAAGGCGCTTCCACGCGGCGGACGCCGATGTCGCTGTCGAGCAGCCGATTCACGGCCCGGAAGCTGTCGTTCGCGCGGCCGTCGAGGATGTAGCCGTTGTCGCCTCGGGTGATGCGGCCCTCCGCGGTGACCGGCTCACGAACGATGCTCAGCTCGGTAGTGACGGCCGAGTCGGTGGGCACGACACGGACGCCCATGAACTCGGCGATGTTGTCCGTGGACATGTCGTACGGCCGGATCGGGTTGCCGTCGCGATCACGCGTGTAGGTATTGTCCGGGTAGAACGTGCGCCCGAGCAGCCACCGGATCACACCCCTCTTCGGCTGCGCCATTGACACGACCCATGTGCCGGTGCCGTAGACGCGGCCTTGGTGGGTGAAGTCGGCGGCCGATTGCTGGACGTCGATGCCCTGTGCGAGCAGCTTGCTCACCATCTTCGTGGCGGTCAGACGGTCGTGCTGTTCGGCGGGGACGATGAACGCGGCGGGACTGCCTTCTGCGCCGCGCTCCGTCTGGCGTCTCGCCTTGAGGTAAGCGTTCCACAACACTGTCTCGCGGTTGCGCGCCGCGACGTCCAGCACCGCGACCGCCGCGATCTTCTGGCGCTCGACGATGTCGCGCACGCGCCACCAGCCGCCGGGCCATGGGTTGGGAAACGTCGTTTGCGCTTCGTATTCGGGCAGAGCCCGCGTCGAGCCGCGGAGCTGATCTGGGTGCAGGAAGAGGGGCGTCGCGAGCCGCGCGCTCGCCGACTCCGTCAGCATGCCCGCGATGTTGTGGAAGGGCGTGATCCAGTGAAAGCCGAAGTGCCCCCAGCCCGAGTAGATCGCGGCGTTCACGACGCCCGACATCCCGGCCTCTTCTTCCTTGTACGCCATGTGCGCGCCGTACCAGCTCATCTCACGCCATACCAGCGGATCACCGGACGGACGGATCGGTTCGGCGTACGGCGGCAGGTAGATGCGTGCACCGTATGCGCCCATCTGATGGTGATCGACGTAGGCCTGGGGAATCCAGTCGCGGAACAGAATCCTCGCGCCGTACTCGGACTCGACCGTGTTCAGCATGAACGCGTCGCGGTTGTTGTCGTGGCCGATGTACTTGTGATACAGCCACGGCAGGCCGACGCCTTCGTAATCGGTGCCGACGGTCTCGTTGTACCAGTCGGTGACCATGATCTCGCCGTCCGGGTTGAAGCAGGGGATCATGATGGCGACGACGTTGTCGAGGATGCGGCTGATCTCGTCGTCCGTGCGGGTCACGAGGTCATACATCAGCTCGGCCGCGGTCTGGCTCGCCGCTACTTCGCTCGAGTGCAAGCCGAACGACTGCACGATGACTGCGCGTCCGTCATCGACCATCTGCTGGATCTCGGTCTCGGTCGCGCCGCGTGGATCACTCAGCCGGCCGTTGATCCGTTGCAGCGCATCCAGCCGGGCAAGGTTGGCGGGCGACGAGACGAACAGCACGAGGAACGGGTTGCCCATCGTGCTCGGTCCCATGTTGACCACCTCGAGCCGGTCGCTCTGCTGGCCGAGCAGCTCGTAGTACTCGACGAGCCGATCCCAGCGCGCGAGCTTGCGGTCCTCTCCCATCTGGAAGCCGAAGAACTGTTCGGGCGATGGAATCTCCTGGCCGGCGGCGAGCGCGGTCGTCCCGACCGGCAGCGTCCCGAACGCAACGACAG
>JBOHRM010001065.1:0-1841 GCA_050732715.1 Longimicrobiales bacterium | reverse complement strand
ATCTACGACCGTGATGGCGTGCCACTCGCGGCGAGCCGCGACGCGTACAGCCTCGCGATCGCGACGCGCGAGGTGACGGATGCGTCGGCGCTCGCGGCGACGCTGCGAGCTGACGCCGACCTGACGGCAGCGCAAGCGGCGCAGGCCGTGGACCGGCGCGATCCGTGGCGCGTTCTGCCCGGCCGATTCGGTGAGGAGGCGCGAGAGGCGCTCGACGGAATTCCGGGCGTGCATTTCCAGCGTGTGGTCGAGCGGTTTTACCCCCACGGTGCGCTCGGCGCAGAGGTGCTGGGCCGCGTCAACGCCGCCAGCGACGCACTGGGCGGCATCGAGCTCGAGTTCGACTCGCTGCTCGCGGGCCGGCCGGGCCTCGCCGTCGTGCGGCACGGGCCGGACGGCCGGCCGATCCCCGGGATGATGCTGCGCGTGGCCGATCCGGAACCGGGTCGCGACGTGGTGCTCACGATCGACTACGAGCTCCAGGCGATCGCCGATGACGCGCTGCACAACGCGGTGACGGCGACGGGCGCGGCGGGCGGCGACCTGTTGCTGATCGATCCACGGACGGGCGATGTGCTGGCGGCCGTGAGCCGTGATGCCGGCCGTACGGCGCGCAACTGGAATGGCGCGACCACGCCGTTCGAGCCGGGCTCGACGATGAAGCCATTCGCCGTGGCTGCGTTGCTCGGGGAGCGGCGCGCGACGTTGGAAGACAGCATCCACGGCGAGGATGGACGATACGCGATTCACGGGCGCGTCTTGACGGACGTGCACGAACACGGCTGGCTCACGCTCGCGGAGGGTCTGCGCGAGTCATCGAACATCGTGCTCGCCAAGGCGGCGAGCCGGCTGACGCCGGCGCAACAGTACACATACCTGCGTGATTTCGGTTTTGGCTCGCCGACCGGTGTAACGTACCCGGCCGAGTCCGGCGGCGTGCTGCGGCGGCCGCGCGCGTGGTCGAAGCAATCGTCGGCGAGCCTGGCGATCGGGTACGAGATCGCGGCGACGCCGCTCCAGCTGGCGCTTGCCTACGCCGCGATCGCCAACGGTGGAGTGCTCGTCGAGCCACGGCTCGTGAAGGAGATCCGCTCGCGTGACGGGCGCGTCGAGCGACGGTTCGCGCCGCGCGCGGTGCGCCGTGCGGTTGCGCCCGATGTCGCGGACGCCATGCGCACCGTGTTGGTCGGCGCGGTCGAGATCGGGACGGGTCATGCGGCCGCGATGGGGCCGTTCCGACTCGCAGGCAAGACGGGGACCGTGCGCGTCACCGCCGGCGGGCGGTACGTGGGCGGCGCGTACCGCTCGACGTTTGCCGGTTTCTTCCCGGCCGTCGACCCTCAGCTGGTCTTCGTAGTGAAGCTGGATCGACCGCGGGGCGACTACTACGGCGGTTTGACGGCGGCTCCGGTGACGCGCGCCACGCTCGAGGCGGCGCTGGCCGCGCGGAGCACGGCGTTCGACCGGCGCGCCATTGCTCGGCGCGTGAACGGAGCTCCGGGGCGGTCGGGGGCCGGCGGCGGATGAGGCTCGCGCTTTCGGAAGTGGTGGATCGGCTGCGCGCGGCGGAGTTGCTGCTCGAGCCGCCGGCCGGCGATGTGGTGCTCGCCGGCATCGCCGATGACAGCCGTCGCGTCCGGCCGCGCGCGTTGTACTGCGCGTGGCGTGGCACGGCGGCGGACGGGCACGACTTCGTTGGCGCCGCCCGTCAGGCCGGCGCCGCGGCGATGCTGGTCGAACGAATCGTCCCTGGCGCCGGCGTTCCGCAGGTGGTCGTGCGCGATGGTCGGCGCGCCGCGGCGATCGCCGCGGCCGCGCTGTACGCGGAGCCTCAGCGAGAG
>JBOHRM010001064.1:0-3067 GCA_050732715.1 Longimicrobiales bacterium | reverse complement strand
AGCTCGTCCGGTCCGGCGCCGTCGAACACATCGTGGATGCGGCTGCCGAGCCGTCGCCATGCGCGTTCCAGGGTGGCGGCGGGCGCGCCGATCGTGGTGGCGAGAGCGTTGAAGTCGGGCGTCGGCTCGGCGCCGGGCAGCGGCCGTGTTCCCGTGCTGCATGGCACGGCAGGACGGCCGAGTTGTGCGAGAGCGACATCGACGGTCTGCTCGGCCTGCATCCTGTACGCCGCGAGCT
This sequence comes from Longimicrobiales bacterium, assembly GCA_050732715.1. Lineage (GTDB taxonomy): Bacteria > Gemmatimonadota > Gemmatimonadetes > Longimicrobiales > RSA9 > JBOHRM01. Next base: position 2,829 of record JBOHRM010001064.1, on the reverse strand, counting down.
TGCCGCCGATGATCGAGATGAGTCCTGCGACGCCTTCGGCCGAGTGGTCGACGATGTCATGGCGGCGCGACAGCTCGTCGGCATTGACGCCCCATTCAAAGACGGTGTTGCGGATGCCGGCCCAGGATCGGATGACGCGCCAGCGTCGGGCCTGTGGAATGGCGCGCGCGCACGCCTCGATGACGTAGTCGATCTCGTCGCGTGTGACTTCGAGGTCGACGTGCGATGGGTCGCCGTAAAAGTCGTCATCGGTCGTGCCGGCGATCGTCTCGGAGCCGTGCGGCACGAGGAACATCGTGCGGCCGTCCCGGCCCTCGAGGATCATACCGTAGTTGCCGATGCGGCGCTCGAAGGCGATGTGGATCCCTTTGCCCGGGCGGAGCCGCGCGTGCGCGCCGGCGAGCGCGGCGACGTGTGTGGCCCAGGGCCCGGCCGCGTTCACCACGAGCTTTGCATCGGCGGTCCACGCGCGGCCGTCGATGCGGTCGCGGGCGCGCACGCCGATCACGTCGCGGCCGGAGCGGACCAGCTCTATGACCTCGGTGTGGGCGAACAGGTGCGCACCGGCGTCGCGAGCGTCGAGCGCGTTCAGCGCGGCGAGACGGAACACGTCACACCCCCACTCGTCGAGCGTGAGCGCGCCGTCGACCTCGGGCGCGAGGCCCGGCTCGATGCGACGTGCCTCGTCGGCGCCGAGCCGGGCGTGGCGCAGCCCGCCGCGCTTCGCGGCGTAGGGATCGTACGCGGTGAGGAATGCATCCGTCGCCTCACGGAGGAGCCGGTTGCCGGAGAACAGCGGCCAGAGGAACGGGATGCGCCAGGTGAGGTGCGGCGCGATGCGACGGATGCGGCCCGCGTCCTCCGACGAAACGCGCGTAGTCGGAACATCGTACAGCAGATAGCGGACGCCGCCGTGAATCATGCGTGTCGACGCGCCGGTCGTACCCGCGCCCCAGTCTTCGCGCTCGAACAGCGCCACGCGCAACCCGCGCAGTGCAGCGTCGCGCGCTACACCGGCGCCGTTGATGCCGCCGCCGACGATCGCGACGTCGTAGCCGGACCGACTCATGCACGGAACCTGTCGGGCGAACCGATCGGCGGCAACGGGGCGATCGGCGCAGGCGCTCGGCGGCGCGCCGATCGGCGCGTGCGCCTCGGGGTTGGCCGGTCTGGCTATTGGCGTGCCCGGGCGAGGGCATCACCTTTTCGAGTGGGGGGACCCCGCCAGTGGGCCGCCCGGTATCATGAACGTTGACGGACGTCGACTTGGATCGCGTGAGAGGGGCGGCCCGGCCCGTGATCGAACGAAAGACCGACGAATACGACCGCCGGCATCGCCGCCGGCTGAGTCTGGCGATCGCGGCGTCGATCCTGATCCATATCCTGATCGTGCTCGCGTTCCGGACCGAGGTGGTGATCCCGGCGTCGCCGTTCTCGGCGGCGGGGCCGCGTGCCGGCGACGACCGTGCGGCAGCCGGTGGTGGCATGGAGGTCGTGGCGCTGAAACTCGTCGTCGAAGAGATGCAGCCCGAGCCGGAGCCCGAGATCGTACCCGAGGCGGTGCCGGAGCCGGTGCCGGAGGTTCAGCGGGTCGAGGAGCCGAAGCCGCTGGTCGCGGCCGTGGTCGCGCGGATCGCGGAGGCGGCGACGCCGGGCGAGGGCCGTGGCGCGGAGGTCGGCGAGGGTCTCGAGAACGGGACCGGTGCCGGCGATGGCGGTACCGAGGAGAAAGGGCTGTTCCGTGTAGTGCCGCCTTCGCCGCGCGGGCTGATCCTGCCGCCGGCCGACCGGCCGAACGAGGTGCGCGGCCGTGAGATCGACGTCTGGGTCTTCATCACCGCGTCGGGCCGCGTGATCGCGGATTCGACGCGCATCACGCCGACGAGCGGCGACCGCAAATTCGATGACCGGCTGAAGGAGCAGGCCGCCGAGTGGGTGTTCAACCCTGCGCATCGCGGCGGCCTCCCCATCGCCGAGTGGTTCCGTTATACGGTTATTCTTTGAGGTTGCCAGTTCCCGGTTCCCGGTTCCCCCTTCCCCTTTGCTTGTTCCGGTTGCGGGTTGCGGGTTGCGAGTTGCGGGTTGGCCTGCCCCCCACCGTCTTTTTCGCCGACCTCGATTCTGGGATGCTTGTTGCGCTGGTGGCGTCGCGAACCGGATATTTCCCGGTTGAGGGCTCCGGGCGTTGATGGACGACACGCTAACTCGTAACTCGTAACTCGTAACTCGTAACTCGCCAACCATTTTTTTGACATGATCCTACGTCGCTACGGCAAGAGCATCGTGAGCGTCGCGCCGAACTTCAACTCGCGTGCGATGACGGAGATCAGTTTCACGCGGACAGGCGAGACGGCGGTCCCGGCGGACGAGTTCGAGGCGGGTCATGAGCGCGTGGCGGGCCACGTGTTGACGGCGCGTGCCGCGGGCGAGATCCAGGGCGAAGTCGAGGACCATGTGTTGAGCGAGCTCCAGCATCAGCTCGAGGCGCTCGAGCGTGAGGCGGGCAACGGCACGGTGCTCCTGATCGAGAATCAGCCGGGCATGGATCAGGCGAAGACGCGGGGCGTCCAGACCACGAAGGTAGTCGCCGGCGCGAACCGGATGCACTTCGAGTACTCGATCGATCCGCCGCTCAAGGTCGGCGTATACGCGAAGCTACGAAGCGATGGATGATGAGCGCGTGGCCGAGACCGGGCGGTGTTGACGGCTACGTCCGCGTCTCGGTCCACGGTGCGGACGTGATGGCGCTGCCGGAGGCGATCGATTTCGTCATCGGCGCGATCGAGGAGGCAGGATCGTTGTACGCGGGCGCCGCGGCCCGGCCAGACG
>JBOHRM010001063.1:0-2244 GCA_050732715.1 Longimicrobiales bacterium | reverse complement strand
AGGCGTCGTCGCGGCCGAGTCGCGGCTCAGCCAGGTCTCCGGTGAGGAGGGTCGGCTGGTATACGCGGGCTATGAGATCGGCGACCTGGCGGAGCACGCCACGTTCGAGGAGGTGTGCCACCTGCTCTGGTATGACGGCCTTCCGACGCGCGGGCAGCTGGACGAGCTGGAACGCCGGTTCCACGAGGCCGCGCCAGTCGATCCTCGCATTATCGAGCTGCTGCGGCTCGCGCCGCTATCGGCTCATCCGATGGCGACGCTGCGCACGGCCGTTTCCGCGCTCGCGTTCTATGATCCGGATGCGAACGACAACTCGGCGGAGGCGAACGAGCGGAAGGCGATCCGCCTGACCGCGCAGGCGCTGACGATCACCGCGGCGATCGACCGCGTGCGCAGGGGCGAGGATCCGCTCGCGCCGCGCAACGACCTCGGGCTCGCGGCGAACTTGCTGTACATGATGAGGGGTGAAGCGCCGGACGCGCTGGCTGAGCGCATCATCGACGTCGCACTGATCCTGCACGCGGAGCACGGGATGAACGCGTCGACGTTCGCGAGCCGTGTCGCCGCGGGCACGCTCTCGGACATGCACGGCGCGGTCACGGCCGCGATCGCGACGCTGAAGGGTCCGCTGCACGGCGGCGCGAACGAGCGTGTGATGCAGATGCTCGAGGAGATCGGGGACGCGGCCAACGCGGAAGCGTGGGTTCGTGGGGCGCTCGACCGCGGCGACCGCATCATGGGCTTCGGTCATCGGGTGTACCGCACGCTCGACCCGCGCGCGCCGATCCTCAAGCGGCTGGCCGAGCAGCTCAGCCAACGTGGCGGTGACACTCGCTGGCTCGACGTCTCGGAGCGGATCGAAACGGTGATGCGTCAGGAGATGGATCGGCGAGGAAAGCGAATTTATCCGAACGTCGATTTCTACAGCGCTTCCGTCTACCACACACTCGGCGTCTCCGTGGATCTGTTCACCGCGATCTTCGCGTGTGCTCGCATGGCCGGCTGGACTGCGCACGTCATCGAGCAGCACCGAGACAACCGGCTGATCCGTCCGAAGCAGACGTACATCGGTCCGATCGGGCTCGAGGTACAGCCGATCGAGCACCGGGGATGATGGGGTGGGGTTCTCGACGAGCATCGAGCGGTGGCACGACGGCGCAACCTTCCAGATGAACCCTTCCCCAGCAGCGAAGCAGAAAGGGCCGAATAAGCCGTGACGACTACCTACAAGTTCTCGCGGGTGCCGTCGGACGGCGACCCGATCCGGATCGAGGGCGGCGAGCGCACCGTTCCCGATCGCCCGATCGTGCCGTTCATCGAAGGTGACGGTACGGGCCCGGACATCTGGCGCGCGACGAGCGCGGTGCTGGATGGCGCGGTCGCGAAAGCGTACGACGGGCAACGCACGCTGGTCTGGATGGAGATCTTCGCGGGAGAGAAGGCCGTCGAGAAGACCGGCGAGTGGCTGCCGGCCGAGACGCTCCGCGCGCTCGAGGCGTTCAAGGTCGGCATCAAAGGTCCTTTGACAACGCCGGTCGGCGGCGGGATCCGCTCGCTGAACGTGTCACTGCGTCAGATGCTCGATCTGTACGCGTGCATCCGCCCGGTCCGCTACATCGCCGGCGTGCCTTCGCCGGTGCGTGAGCCGGAGAAGCTGAACGTCGTGATCTTCCGCGAAAACACGGAAGACGTGTATGCGGGCATCGAGTGGGCCGCGGGGAGCGCCGAGGCGGCGACGGCGCGCGAGTTTCTCGTCTCGCGCCTCGGTGCCTCGATCCGGGAGGAGAGCGCGATCGGCATCAAGCCGATGAGCGAGCTCGGCTCGAAGCGGCTGATCGGCGCCGCGATCCGTTACGCGATCGAGCGCCGAGTGCCGTCGGTCACGCTCGTGCACAAGGGCAACATCATGAAGTTCACGGAAGGCGCGTTCCGTGACTGGGGCTATGAACTTGCGCGCGAGCAGTTCGGGCGCGAGACGGTCCCCGAGTCCGAGGCGACCGACGCGGAAGGCCGACTCATCATCAAGGACCGCATCGCGGACGCGATGTTCCAGCAGCTGCTGCTGCGGCCGGCCGAGTACTCGGTGATCGCGACGCCGAACCTGAACGGCGATTACCTGTCCGACGCGGCGGCAGCGCAGGTCGGCGGGCTCGGCATGGCGCCCGGCGCGAACGTCGGCGATCGGGTCGCGCTCTTCGAGGCGACGCACGGGACTGCGCCAAAATACGCGAACCAGGACAAGGT
>JBOHRM010001062.1:0-3163 GCA_050732715.1 Longimicrobiales bacterium | reverse complement strand
AGTCCGCACCATGACGGCCGTGCGTACGGAGCACGCGCTCGGTCACGTCGGTCGGTAAATTGACGTGCGCCATTTCGTCCCATGCCGTGCCTCATCTTTCAGGACAGCATACATCGCGACGTCTTCGAACTGGCCACGGATCAGCGCGTACTGCCGGTGCACGCCCTCCGCTTTCATCCCGAGCTTCTGCAGCACCCGGCCCGAAGCTGGATTGCGGGTCATGTGTCGAGCTTGGATTCGGTTGAGGGCAAGCGCTTCGAAGCCAAACTCGAGCAGTGCCGCCGAGGCTGCCGTGGCATAGCCGCGGTTCCAAAACGACAGCCCGATCCAATAGCCCAGCTCGCCACGATGATGCTCGGGGTTGAGGTGGAGCCCGACCGCACCAACGAGACCATCGGGCTCATTCGTCACGGCAAGAATCAGCAACTGACGCGACTTCCAGCCCGAAGCATGCGTCGCGATCCATTCCTCGGCCATACCGTTCTCGTAAGGATGCGGAATGTTCTGTGTGGTCAAGGCGACCTCTGGAGCACCCGCAAGCCGTTGAACCACCGGAGCGTCGCTGACGTCGAACGGGCGCAGCGTCAGGCGCTGCGTCTGGAAAATGGGAATCGACATTCTTGGTGAGCCGGGACAGCGACCTTGAACGAAGAGCCAATCTGCTGACGACGCGAACATACCGACTCGGGAATCTCAGGTCGAACGGGATCGATCGAGCGCATTGAAGGCATAGCGGACTCAGTGTAGCCGTTGTGTGCCTGGGCACGGTACCCGGTGAACAGCACCCCAAGGGAACCTCTACTCCTGCGAATCGAGCTCGATCACCCGGACCACGGTGAGCGGTGCCGGCGAGACCGTTGCGGGGCTCGAGTGGTTGTCGCTGTCCAGCCGATCGGCCTGGCTGTTGGCGATGTAGTAGAACCGCGTTCCCACGATCGCGCCCGTGGTCGGGACGCGCAGCAGGTCGCGGCTGCGCTCGAGCACTTCTGCCGCGACGATCGAGTCGCCCGCCGCGTTGAGGTCGTAGCGCACCACGCGCTCGAGCCCGGGCGCGTTCTGAACCGCGATGAGATCGCCGCGATACCAATACAGCCCATCGACCTGGGCAGTGCTCACGCCCGTCGGCGCTCGCAGGGGCACGACCCGACGCGTGTCCGGATCGATCCGTGCGAGGCCCTCGATGAACGCGACGTAGAGTGCTCTATCGTCGTCGGCGAGGGCGATGCCGTTGGCGTACGAGAAGCGAGTGGGGTCGGGCCGCGCGAAAACCTCTAACGAATCCCCATCGGCGGCCAGACGGTATATCTGCCCAGCGCGAGTGTCGGTGACGTACAGATCGCCGTTCGGCGCGATCGCGAGGTCGTTCAGCAGTTGACTTTCGGCCGTGTCGGGAGGCACGTAGGTCCCAAGGATGCGACCCGTCGCGAGATCCGCCTTGAATAGGCGCGTCCGCGTGATCCGGCCCGAGCCGCTGGGGTCGATGCGCTCGGTGGGTTCCCAGGTCGCGAACCAGAGCAGCTCGCGAACTGGGTCGGCATGGATCCCGACAACGCGGAGCAGGTCGGGATGCGAGATGAAGTCGGCCGAGGTGCCCTCGTCGGTCGCGGCGATCACCTTGCGCTTGGCGAGGCTCCCGATGAGCCAGCGTCGCCGCGCCGGATCCCACGTCAGCGCCTCAGGCACCAGATCGGCGTCTGGCAGCGAGAACGCAGCTTGGCCGCGAAGGATCGGCGTGGCGTTCCGCTCGGACTCGGCTTCGAGCGCCTGGAACGCGGGCGCCGTGCTGATCGGTGCGAACACGGAGTCTGCCGTGATATCGGGCGCAGCGCCAAGGTTCAGCAGCCGCTCGAGAGCTGCAAAAGCCGAATCCGATTGCCCGAGCAATGCAAACGCGCGGGCAACCGCATAGTGGCCTCCCGGGTGATCCGGCGCCCGCGTGGCGACCGCGCGGGCGAGGCGCAGATAGTCATCGTATTTGTGCGCGGCCAGCGCCTCACGAGCCTGTCCGGAAAGGCAGAGGAGGTCGCAGGGCTGCGGGGACGGCTGCGCGGGCAACGCACGTGCGCTGGCCAGCAGCACCAGAGTGATGGCTGCCCGAGTGACGCTCAGAGAACATCTACGCATGCATCTGCGCTCCTTGTCGGGCCGTGGTCAAATATTCGCGCCGACGAACGAACGAGCCGAACACCGGTCACGTCGCTGCTCGGCGTTTGGACCAGCTCCTTTACTGAGCTCGTGCACAGAAGCTACTCGTTCGCTGGCTTGTGGCCCACGGCGAGCAGATGCGGAGTCGCGCCGAGCAGGGATGGCTCGGACTCCAGTTGCTCCGCCACGCGAAGAATGTCGTCGCGCTGGCGTGGATCGGCCCAGCGGCGATCGAAATCCGGAAAGAAGCCGGCCAGACCCTCCACGGCGTAAACGGCATCCACCTCCAACCCGGCACGTGCCACTTCATCGCACAGCTCATCCGGACGGTGGAAGTACGCGGTCGTGAACGCGCCGACTCGCCTCGTGGGATTCCGGTGCTGTCCGTTGCGGATCGCCTCCGCGACCAACACCTCGTGATCGGGCTCTGCGAAAAGGTCCCGAGCCAGGCCGTCGAGCGCCGATGCCCACCTCGAGATCGTGGCGGCAAACAGGATTCCGCCCGGCCTGAGCACGCGCGACACCTCCGACAGCGCCCGTGCTCGATCGTCCGATGTCGTGAGATGGTAGAGGGGTCCGAGCAGAAGGACCACGTCTACAGAGGCCGGTCCGAATGGGAGCGCTCGCGCATCACCGACGCGGCAGGTCTCGATCGGATGGGATGCGCTGGCACTCCGGCGCTGCGCTTCCTCCACGAGACGCTCGATCGGGTCTACGAGATGGACCGTATAACCCTTCCCTGCCAACCACAGCGCGTAAGCACCCGCCGCTCCACCGATGTCGAGAACCGTGGCCGGCGGCTCAGGTGCGTGACGTTCGATCAGACGGCGCGTGCGGGCCGCCTCGAGCTGGGAGGGCCCGGCCAGCAGCCGGTCTTCCTCAGCGCGAGAAGCGTAGTACGCCCTGATCGCGGGGTCGATATTCACCGGTTCGATCTTACCTTGCGCAGTCTATGCGGTCGGCCTGATCCCCTTCCGTCTCCCCCCGACAGCAACGGACGTGGCGCCAGACCCAGCAC
>JBOHRM010001061.1:0-4135 GCA_050732715.1 Longimicrobiales bacterium | reverse complement strand
CGGCGGGCGTGCTCGCCGCGTCGCGCTTCGAGGCCTGCGGCGGCGGCACCCACGTCGTTGACGGACAGGCGGAACACAAGGGCGGGCCGACCGGGTCGGGCATCATGTACGTGCGTGATCGCATCCGCAACATCGACTACCCGGCTTATGAGGGCGAGCGCTACTCGGCCACAATCGCAGACACACTCGACCTTCATGAGCGCTGCCGGCTTGCCACGCACGGGCTCACGAGCATGACTGATCCGACAGCCGACTACGAGATCTATGGCTGGATGGGTTTTCCCCGCAGAGGCACGATCCTCGCCCGGCACAGCTACCACGACTACAACGGCGCCGAGGCGAAGTGGATCGAGGCCCTGCCGTTGCTGCGAACGGTTTCGGGCAGCACCGAGCAGGTCGACGTCGACGGCAAGATGATGCAAACACTCTTCCACATGCTCGGACCCGACGGGCTCTACTATATCCCCGTTGTCGGCTCCCCATGGGCGGTCTTGCTAGAACCGAATGAAGTCGCGTACGCGGACATGACCGCGAAGCAGATCTTCAACAGCTGGCCGACTGGCAGAGTGCTGATGGCGCTGGCTTGCTGGTATGACCGCACACACGCCTCGGTTTACAAGAGCGCGATCGAGCGAATGGTCGACGGCCTTAACGGAATCGCGCGTCGCAAAGACGACTACTGCTACTTCCTCGAGAAGAAATTTGACAACCGCTATCCGTCGGAGGACATGCCCACCGGCGGCGGCGCTGCCGTGACACAGCCGACCATCTTCACTGGTCTGGCGCTCGCCTACAAATTCACGAAGTACGAGCGAGCGCGCGAACTGGCGACTATGCACCTGCGCTACATGCTCGGGCCGGCGAAGTGGTTTCAACCGAACGGAAGCTGGCACCAGGACGTGCATTTCCACGGCACGACGTTCGGCATCCAGGGCCTGCTCGAATTTGGGCTCGCGACTCGCCGCCCCGATCTGGTTCGCACCGCGCAACGCGCGTACGAGTTCGGACGCAGCCAGGGAATACCGGCGATTGGGTGGTTCCCCGAGAGCTACCCGGCCACGCACGCGCACGTGGAAACGTGTCATGTTGCGGACATGACAATTCTGGCGGTTCGTCTGTCCGCAAGCGGCGTGGGCGACTACTGGGAAGACGTCGAGCACTACGTCCGCAACCAACTGCAGTCGAACCAGGTGATCGACAGCGCGTGGTTGCTGGATCTGGCCAAGCGGAACCTGGACGGTCGGCCTCCGCGCCCCGGCGTGGAAACCGCTGACCGCGTGGCCGAGCGCATGGTGGGAACTTTCAACGGCATGGCGGCGGCGAACGGGCTTTACCAACCGACGTCGTCGAATTGCTGTACCGGCAACGGGGCACGAGCGCTTTATTTCGCATGGAAACACATCCTGCGCGACAGAAGCGGCCTCTTGCACGTGAACCTGCTCTTGAACCGGGCTTCAACCCTGGCCGACGTCAACAGCTACCTGCCCTATACCGGCAGGGTCGAGGTGCACATGAAGCAAGCGCGCCGACTGCGAGTCAGGATTCCTTCCTGGGTGGCCGCGGCCGACGTCACGTGCAGCGTCAATGGTCGCTCGTCCGCTTGCTCGATGGTAGGCAGGTACCTCGATGTGGGACGCGTGGCGCCTGGCGACAAGGTGGTTGTCGAATTCCCGCCTTCGCGCTCGCACTTCGACGTAGTCGCCGGCGCCAAAACTCCGGCGCCGTTCAACCGCGCATACGCCGTCGAGATGAAGGGGTTCGTTGTTGTAGCCCTTACTCCGAAGGATCCGCGGCCGGAGGAAATCATCGTGCCAGCGTATACGCGCGCGGATTACCGCGAGGATACGCCACGGTTCCGCACGACGACCCGGTTCGCGCCCTACGATGAGCTACGCTGGGCCGATTGAGCCGGGGAAAGCTGCGGGCGACGTGCGAAAGCCCCGCGCCTGCATTCTGAACCGACACGGGAGCCGTGTGGCAGTGCTCGCACGTGCCGTCTTCGTTTCGGCTGATCTTCGCAGTCGCGAGGGGGTTCCCCATGAAACGCGTCCGGTCGCCTGCAATTCTCAGCTTCTGTTTTGCTTTCACACTCGCAATTGCTCGCGCACCCGGTTTCGCAGTCTCGCCACACACGGCGGGCGGTAGCCGAGTGCTGCCCGACAGGGCGGCCGACAACATGCAGCGCGCCGACAGTGTGGCGCTCGACGGAGAGTGGCAGTTCCGGGAAGATCCGGCTGATGCGGGCGAGCGCGAGAGATGGTTCGCCACGCCTCTCAAGGCGCGAACCATTACGGTGCCGGGTGCGTGGCAGGCCGCGTTTGAGGAGTTGCACACGTTCCAGGGCGCGGGCTGGTACCAGAAGTCGTTCCCACTACCCGCGGGTGCGCGCGGCAAGCACGTCTACCTGCTCTTCGAAAGCGTCAAGCACACGGCGCGCGTCTGGTTCAACGGACAGTTTGTCGGTGAGCACGTGGGCGGCCGGACGCCCTTCCGAGTGGAGATTTCGCACCTCATCCAGCCCGCGGGCGAGAACCTGCTCACCGTTCGCGCGTTCGATCCGCCCTTTGGCGTCGATTTCGTCGAGGACACCCATGCGCTGGTACACAGCAGCGGAATCCTCGGGCATGTTTCGGTCATCACCACCGGTCGCGCGTATGTCTCCGACCTGTTCATAGAGCCCGACCTGGACCGCGCGCAGGCAACAGCGCACCTGACGATCGGGGTATGGGGAGAGCGCGTGCCGGCCCGTGCGCGCGTGAAGCTGATCGTCACATCCCCGTCGGGCGACACGATTGACACTTCCGAGCGCCGCGTGTCGCTGCCCGCCTCAGAGACGACGCAGGTGGATATGCCCGTGACGATCACACCCCTGTTGACATGGGACTTGGAACACCCGCACCTCTACATGGCGTCGGTTTCGCTCGTCGGCGAGCGTAACGAAGTTTACGACCAGGTCTCCGTCACGTTTGGGATGCGGAAAATCGAGGTAAGAGGTGAGCGCGCGTGTACCTCAATCACAAGCCGCTTTTCGTGGTCATGGGCGGCGCGCAGGCGCGACGCGGGACAGCATCGCGCTGGTTAAATCGCTCGGAACGAACATGATCCGCGATTTCGGCGGCCGGCTCGACCTCGACACTGCCGACCGCAACGGCATCCTGGTACGCAGCGCGTTCCAGGTGCCCACACCAACGGACGGTCTCAAGTCGCGTGAGGATTTCGAGATCTTTAAGAAGTCATGGGAGGACGTCGTCATTCGCCAGCGCAACCACCCGTCGCTGGTTATCTGGGAGCTGTTCAACGAGTCGTGGGGGATTCACAAGGGGCTTTACGGGCAGTTCCCGGCTGCGAAACAAATCATCGCCGAATTGCACGAGGCGATCAAGGCGCTCGACCCGACACGGCTAGTCCTCGATATTGCCGGAGGCCGGATCCTGAATGAACTTGCCTTCGCCGGCAATCACCGCCGGACAGACTTGCACGAACTGCACCACTACGAAGGGTTCCCGAAGTTTGCCGAGTGGCGCACAATGGCAACCAGCTTGAAGGCATACGGTAAGCCGCTGCTGATCGGCGAATACGGGCCGGCACCCTATCGACATGGTGGAAGGGGAACAGAACCTCGATTTCGTGCAAGCGTAGCGGCGCGAAACCGGGCAGGTCATGCTGGCGCATGTCCCGCATCCCAACTATCGCTGGGCGATCACTGCCGAGGACCTGGCGGCGGTGGCGGCAGATCCGTTGCTGTTTGAAATCTATAACGGCGGCGGCGTCAATGATTACGGGGATGCGGAGCATCTCAGCACGGAGGCCCTCTGGGACATTGCCCTGGCGCTCCGTCTCTTGCGGCGCGGGGAAGGGCAGCTGACGGCGTTGCGGTCGATGACGGGCACTATTATCACGAGTTCTAGGTTGGCAATCCGAATCCCGGCTGCGGGTGGGTGGTGGTGCGAGCGCCGTTCCTGACGCCTGAAAGGATACTGAAGCGGCTTGTGCCGTTGCTCCCCGGATGCCGGGGCTGGGGTTCACGGTGACGATCGAGCAATAACTCATGATAAACGATAGGACTCTATCGGGAGTGACCCGGCCCACCGGCTCTAGGACGAGGCCGGATGCGGTCCGCCGGGTCACTTTCGAT
>JBOHRM010001060.1:0-7944 GCA_050732715.1 Longimicrobiales bacterium | reverse complement strand
GTACCGCGAGTCGCGAGTATTCAGCGGCGCCATCGCGGACGACGCGACCTGATCGCGCTCGCAGCGCTCGGCCGAGACTATGGCTCGGTGAGATCCTTCAATGCGGTGATCGCGTCGTCGGCCGTGAGCCGGCCGACCTTGCCGCTCGAGCAGACCGCGAGCGCGATCGTGCCGTCTCGCTTCAGCACGAACGCCGCAGGCTGGACGTGTCGCTTCCCTTCACGGTCGGCGGTGTAGCACGCGATCTTGCTCGCGGCCTCGTCGGGATCGAGGCCGAACGCGACCGTGAACTCGAGACCGAGCTCGTCGACCGTCGCGCTCGCATCCTCGCGGCTGTCCGACGATACGGCAATCACCTGCGCATCTAGCGCCTCCAGACGCTCGAGGTTCTCCTCGAAGTCGGCCAACTGCCGACGACAGTGGCTTCACCAGCGGCCACGGTAGAAGAGAAGCACGGCACGCACGCCCACGAGCTCATCGGGGACACGGATATTGCTGCCGTCGACGGCTTCCAGCCGCATGTCGGGAAAACGCTCACCGACCTTCAACGTCTCCATGGGACCTCCGCCTTCTCGGTTCGCCGTTCACGGATCGACGTGCAAGAAACTCCGCCAAGTCGAGCAGCCTCAAGCGAATCCGCCTGCGCCTCCGATGCGCGCTGCTCGGCGGCTCGCGCGAGCGTCTCCGAACCGCTCGATCGCGCGCCGGATCAAGGTGGGGAGTCGCCGGCGCGTCCGGCTGAAGGACGTCCTCGCTTATAAGAGGCGTACCGACAAGCGTCGCGCAGCCACTCTCGATGAGCTGGTACGCGAAGCGCAAGGGCTTGGGCTCGGCTACAGGTGATCCAACGAGGGATCACGGCTGTCCTTGACGCGTGCGTCCTCTATCCGGCCGACGTTCGAGACCTGCTTGCTCCAATGGCTACGCCTGCGCCTCTGTTGGCTTCTCCGCATTTCCTTCAGGCGTGTCCGCGCCGCTCGCGGTCCCGGAGGTCCGCACCGCGCCTCTGCGAGCCTGGCCTTCGGGGCCGGCGAGATTGCGCTCGACCACGCTTGTGAGGTTGACGGCGCAAACAGTGCCGTCGAGCGGCACGCGGCCGACTTCGTCCGCCGTCAAATAGTCCTCGGGCCGACAAGTGAACACGACGACCTGAATCGCGCCGGCGCACGTGCGGAGGACATCGCGAAACCAGTCCATCCGCGCTGGGTCGGATTGCGTGAGTTGATCATCGAGGACGAGAAAGCTGCCCAGGGCTTCAGCGATCGACAGCCTCAGGAGGGTAGCGAGTTGTTCCTGTGTCCCTAGCGATAGCGCTTCATGCGGCCGTGGCGCGCCGCCGAGTTCGATACCGTGGGTTTGGAGATGAGGGCCGAGCAACAAGTTGCTCAACCTTCCTCCGGTGAGCGCAGTCAACCGTTCGCTGATCGGATTGACGAGAATGTTACCCAGGTGAACCGCGTCCTCGCTCTCGGCCTCCTTCAGGGTCTCGAGGAGCAGCCTCCAAGCGCCGTAATCGATGTCGGCCTCGTGCTCGCGCTCGCTGGCCGCAATCAGCGCCTCGTGCGCTTCGGCAGCGTGTTCCTCGATGTACTGTCCACCCACCTGCTCCAGAGCGCCTTCGGCCTGGCGGAGCCGGAGCTCGAGGGCGTGCACCTCACTCTGGGCTTGCTCGACTCGTCGTTGCATCTCCTTCACGCGGTCCTCGGTAACCTCGATTTCAGGCTCGGGGAGAGCGTCGAGTGCCGCTGCCCGCTGTCGGGTCAGCTCTCTTGCGGCTTCTAGATCTTCGCGCTCCGCGGCCTTCCGCTGTATCGCGAGCTCGCCCTCGATACGGGCCACCGTCATCTGCGCTTCGTCGCTTTTCTGCTTCGCGGCCTCGGAGGCTCGGTTCGCCTTCGCCAGGATATCCTCGGCCGCTGTGCATTGGTTCCGAGCGTCGTCTACTTCGCGGGTGGCCTCGCCGCGGACTGCGTCCAACTCACGCTGAACCTCTGACCGCTGCACCTGAAGCTCCGACAGCGCGCGCTGCGACTGCTCGAGAACCGCCGACTCATCGCCAAGGCCTTCGCGCTCTCGTTCGAGATCGCGCTCGTGAGCGTCAAGCTCCTCCCGTAGACTCTCCAGTCGCCCTTCGTCACGAGATATCCGCGCTTCCAGATCGGAGGTCGACCTCTTCCGCTCGTCCACCTCGCGTTCGAGGTCTGCGATGGCTGTTTGCACCGCCTCCTCGCTCTCGCTCGGCTCTTCGCCTTGCTCAGCAAGAAAGGCTTCGATGGTCGTTCCCTCGGCCAGGCTACCGTCGAGGTTGGTTTCCGCCCGCGACAGCTCGTCGTTCGCCTGCCGCCAATCCTGCTCGAACGCCTCGAGACCCTCAGCGCGAGCTCGTGCCTCGGCGGCCTGCGTCTCGATCCTCTGCGCCTGTTCCAGCCGCGTTCGGGCACGCTCCTGTAGCCCCTCGAGCTCGGCGAGGCTCTCGCAGCGGGTTGCCTCGAAGACAGGGCGGGACGAGGCTCGCCAGCGCTCCAGGCAATCGTTGGCGGTATCGACCAGGTCGCGGGAACCGCCCTGGACGTCGATCTCTCCGACGGCGGGAATCCGGAACGTCACCTGCCTTTGCGCCTCGAAAACCTTCCGTTCGCCGGCATGTACGCTCGCAGTGCGCTCCTCACCATCGACCCGGGAGGTGAGCTCTACGCCGGCCTGTGCCGCGAACGTCACTGTGAGCCCGACCTTGAGCTTTTCTTCGGCGACGCGAAGTTTCGTCTCGATGCTCCTCAGCTCGTCGAGCGTCTGCTTGGACGGAGCGTTCCAGCCCTCGACCTCGCGGCGAATCGCGTCCGTCTCCTCCTGCAACCGATCCGCATCGGTTCGGCTCTCCTGGGCTGCCGACCGCCGGGCGCCGACCTCGCGAGACTTCTTCTTCCCTTCCAGATAATGCGCCAATAGCTGTTGTCGACTCAGGCGTTCGAGCTCTCTCCGATCGCGTTCGAAGGATGCCGCAGCGTCCTCGAGCACCGACCGGGCTTGCCCGAGGACTTGCTCGCGGCCGCCGATATCCTGGGCGATCTCCAGTGCACGCTTCGCTAGTGCCGCCACTCGCCCGGCCTGTTCCATCTGCCGGGTCAGCTCCTTGTCGCGGGCATCGAGCGTGAGCAGCCGCTTCTCGACCTCCTGTTCTCGTAGGCGACGCTGCTGTTCGGCCGCGCCGCTCTCGAGCTCACGAACTCGCGCGCGGGCCTCATCATCGCGCGTCTTCGCCTCGCGGACCTCTTCTTCGGTGGACTTCTGGGAATGCTGGTGCGCTTCGAGATCTGCGCGAGCTTGTTCGAGCGCCTGTTCGGTCCTGCGCACGGTGTCGGCGAGACCCTCGATCCGAGCGAGTTCTCTGCGAGCCTCCGACAGCGCACTTTCACAGTCGATCCGAGCGCTCTGCTTCTCCCAGGCCGTCTCCAGACGACGCCGTTCCTCTTCGACATCACGAGCCGCCGTCTGTGCTTCCAACAGCTGCTCCAGCAGGTCCTGAATTCGATTGCGAGCCGCGTCGCTCGCCTGCAGCCGTTCGTTGACATCGGCTTGCTGATCCTGCGCGGCCTGCACGTCGTCGCGTAGTCGCACCCAGGGCGAACCCCGCCCCGACCTGCGGCGCCCCGTGGCCGTGAAGGCATCGTCGAATTTGGACTGAGCGGCTTCGAGTGCACGCCGGAACAATGGGTGCTCGGCCATTGCCTGGAGCGCCTCGGTCAGTCGTTGCTTTCCGGATTCGTCCGCATCGTCTCCCAGCCCTCGCCCGAGGATCGCCACGACTTCAGCCTGTTCGCCCAGGAGCGCGGTGGTGATGAAGGAGTCCGGAACGCCGCGCCTTCTCCGGCCAGAACCGCCGGGCGCGTCCACACCCCAGCGCAGAAGCTCCGTGAGCCGACCATCGACCTCGCGGCCCCTCGCCTCCTGAGTGAACGTTCGGCCGTCGCGAGAGAAATCGAGGTAGCTCCGGCCGTCCTGACCGCTTCCGAAACTCTTCCTCACGCGCCATATCCGCTGCTCCTCGGTCTGGAAGTCCAGCGCCACGGTCGGGGGAGCGTCCGCGTGCCAGTCGACCAGGGACCCGGCAGCCGCCGAGCTGTCCTGGAGAAGCAGCGCGGATCGGATGGCTCGAACCAAGCTCGACTTGCCGATCTCGTTCGGTCCGAAGAAGACGTTGAGCCCCGGCCCGAATCTGAGCGATGCGGAACGAATACCGGCGACGTTCGCGACTTCGATCCGATGGAGTCGCATCGTGCTATGCTCCTCCGCGCATGAGTTCGTAAAGGTGGTGTAGCGCGCGCTCTGCGCGGTCAGGATCGTGCACCGCCTTCTCCTTGAGGCGGCGCACGACCGATTCCAGCACCGGCGGCAGCTCGTGGCCAAAGTCGATTCGTTCATCCACCGCGAGTCGGAGGCCGCTTCGATCATCCGCCAGCACGCCGACCCGCGGGTTCGCCGAGAGCGAACCGCGCAGCTCCGTCAGGATGCGCTGGGCTTCGACGTACTCGTCGAGCGGGACACGCATGTCGAGGCGGACCCGCAGGACGGTCTTGCGAAGGTTGTCATCGCTGCGCAGCGCACGCAGCTCGGCCATCGACCGGCACGTGGCTTCGCGCCACGTCCAAACGCCGACGCGAGCCTTTTCGATGAGAGCGCGTCTCGAGCGATCACGCGGAAAGAAGACCAGGGCTACGTAGCCGGTGTCCTTTTCGCCAAAGTTCGTCGCCTCCGGCGCGCCTGGATACACCGTTGGAGCCCGCGCAACCGGCTCGACGTCGCGGAAGGCGTGCGTGTCTCCGATCGCGAGATAGTCCAGCCCCCGGTCTCGGGTGATCTCTCGAGCAATCGGGAAGTTCGTTTGGTGGCCTTTGATGTCGAACGTCTGGCCGTGGACGAGGCCGATGCGGAAGCGTTCGTCGCCGGACGCACGTGCGGGCAGCGAGGATGCCAGATCGCTTTGGCCGGCGTGGGAGCGGCACGGATTCCCTACCACCACGGCGTTCCCACCCAGCTCATACTCGAACCCGTCGTGGTCGACGACGTGGACGTACGCGGGGAGTCCGGTGCGGAACGCGTGACTCGTGTGATAGACCGATCGCGGCGTGAGCGGATCGTGGTTGCCCGGCAGAAGAAAGACGGGTCGCGTCCAGTCGCGCCGTCGGAACTCCGTGCGGACCCCCTCCCACCATTCCTGATCGGGTGTCGGCGAGTCGAAGAGATCTCCGGCACAGAGCACGGCGTCCACGTTGCGGCTATGGGCGAGATCGAGGATACGTCCCACCACTTCCAGGCGGGCCCGCGTCAAACGAAGCTCCTGCTCGCGCGGGAACGACCGAAAGCGCTTACCGAGATGCCAGTCCGCGGTGTGCAACAGCGTGAGTGCCACTTGCTCCCCCCTCGGCCGGGTCATTCCAACACGAACTCCGCCTCGAGTAGCCGTTCCACACGGGGCGATCCATAGCGACGGTCGTGAGCGTACTGCTTCCAGCGGCTGTAGTCGCGGTCTTCGCGAGCGACAAAGCGTTCCAGCTGCCGGTCCAGCTCCTCGACCTCGGCGCCGATTCGCTCAGCCGCCGCATTGGCGCGTGCGCGTGCGTCGGGGCCGAGTGCGCTGTCGCGTCTCTTCTCCGCCTCGCGAAGGGCCTCAGCCCGGTTCTGCCGCGCCCGGCGGAGCACCACGATTCGATCCTCCATGTACTGATCGAGCTGATCAATCGCTCTTTCGAAATTTTCCTGCTCGGATTGGGAGACCTGCGCGTCATCAAGGAAAAGCTCCTCGGCGACAACCTCGTCGAGGTCGGCCGTGGAGAGAGACAGCGGCGGATCGAACGCGTCCATATCCTCGCATGGCTGCTTGAGCAGCTCGAGCGCAGCCTCCGCGGGTTGCAGCACCTCGGCGTTCTCGAAGACAGCCGTGACCCTCAACCGGTCCTCGGGTTCGAAGCCGAGGTGGGATATCTTCGTCAGGGCGAGACGTCCACGTGAGCCACGGCGGCTCGTAAGCGCTTCGGCCGCATCAGAGCCGAGATGGAAGCGCAAGCGGAATCGGCCCGTACCGGCGGCACGCGCTTCGGAGACGGCGGCTTCGATAAGCGGATGGGCGAGATGCAAGGACTCGATCTCGTCGAGGTCGTGCGTGGCGCCGAGCGCAACGGTCAGACCCGCGGAGAGAGACTCGGGCAGGCAGGACGACGGCAACACTGTGATCGTACGGCGTCCGTTCGTTTCGCCCCGCTCGTAGGGAATCCCCTCGGCGTCCAGATAGCCGACCAGGACGCGTTCGAGCTCCGCGTCGAACGCCGCCAGCGTCGCTGGAAGCTCTCCTTGGATGTTGCGGAACACGCGCCGCACTGAGTCGTCGAGGTGGCTCTCGATGAGGCCGATGGTGCGTTCGCGCATCACCTCGAGCTCGCGGCGCCGCTCCTCGAGAGTATCGCTGAGGTCTCGGAGCTCCGCCTCGACCTCGTGGACGGATCTCGCACGATCCCAGATTCGGCCGAGCTGCGCTTCGAAGTCGGGACCGAGGACGGTGGCGAGCTCCTCGGAGCGATCGGACCGCGGCGAGTGCAACACCACATCGGACATGTCGAGCACTTCGCCGAAAAGGTCGAGCTTGCCGCTCAATATCTCGAACGTCAGGCGTTGCGCTTCGTTGTCCTTCGCGAGGAAGTTGATGACCATGACGTCTCGCTTCTGCCCGTAGCGGTGACAGCGCCCAATGCGCTGCTCGATCCGCTGGGGATTCCACGGAAGGTCATAGTTGATGATCGTGTCACAGAACTGCAGGTTCAGGCCCTTGGCTCCCGCCTCCGTCGACACCAAAACCTTCGAGCGCGTCCTGAACTCATGCACGAGCGCCAAGCGCATCGCGATATCAGGGCTCGGCTGCGCATAAGGCGCAATGTGGGACCCAATCTCCTCCTTCCAGGTCCTCAGCGCTTGGAGGGCGCGGGGCGAGTCGTTGATGCCGCGGAACAACGTGATGTCGTTGTCGGAGAGCCCGGCCCTCTCGACGAGTAGCTTCCGCAGGTACTCCTGCGTCGTGAGCGACTCGGTGAAGATCACGACCTTGTGCCCGCCACCGTCACGCTGCGTGGCCAATTCGACGGCCTTGACCAGGCTCTCGGCCTTGCTGTCATGCGGAAGCGTACGCGCCCGCTGGATGAAATCCTCGACCAGGCTGAGCTCGGCCTGTATCAGGCCGGTTGTGGGCGCAGCCCCATCGTCACTTGTCGGCGTGGTCGGCGTCGGTTCGGAGGCGTCAATCTCCGCAATGGCGCCTTCGTCTTCGAGATCCTCCACCAGGTCGACGGTCGTCACGGCGAGGTCATCGGCTTCGGGGTCTGCTTGCATGCGCCTCAGTCGCTCGGCCACCTTCTCGAGGCTCTGAGCCAGAGCGGCGGTCGATGAGGCCATGCGGCGATGAAAGCCGAGCAGCAAGAGCTGCCGGGAGCGGCCATGAAACGCGCACAGGGTGGGACGCAACAGGTACTCCGTAACGCCGTCGTAGAGCGCGCGCTCCTCGGGGCTCATGCTGTATTCGAACAACTGCGCGCGTCGAGCCACGAAGGGTTTGTCGAGGAACTCCTGCGCCTGCCGTCGCAGCGTTCGCTTGACGACCGAGCTCAGGCGACGGCGAAGCTCCCCGATCTGGTCGGGCACCAAGCGCCGCGCATCGCCGTCGGCACAGAACAGGGTCCGAAACGTAGGCAGCGAACCCAGCAGGGTCCCCGTGGGTTCGACGTATTGCACGAGCCCCCACAGCTCCGCGAGCGAGTTCTGGATCGGCGTCGCCGTGAGCAACAGAACCGGCGAGCGGCCGATCACACTCCGGACGCGATCCGCCGTCTGGGCGTACCGGCTCCGTTCATCGTAGACGCCGTGGCGATCGAATCTTCGGTGGATCGCCGCAAACACCTCGTG
>JBOHRM010001059.1:0-8640 GCA_050732715.1 Longimicrobiales bacterium | reverse complement strand
CCGGAGGGCAGGCGCGCTTCCGACTACGCCGCCGCGAGCATCTCGTTCTCGAGCCGAGCGTAGCTCCTCTCCATGCCGTCCACCATGCCGGTGCCGAGCACGGTGTCGCGCACCTCGGCGTTCGGGTAGGTGACGACGAGGGTCATGAGCGTGCCCGCCTCGACCGGGGTGAGCGTCATCTCGTTGACCGTGCTGGGCCCCTCCGTGCCGATCATGCGCTCGCTGGTCACGGCACGATGCGGCGGGTCCGACTCGAGCAGCTCGCCCTCGAAGCCGAAACGGCTCGAGCCATTCTCCTCCTCCCACTCATAGCGATAGGCATCCCCAACATTCGAGGCGACTTCGCACACGGGCATCGCCCAGCCGTCCGGACCGAGCAGCCAACGCTGCAGGAGCTCGGGCTCATGGTGGGCGCGCCAGACCTGCTCGACCGTGCCGCGAATCACGCGCGTGATGCGGACCTGCGTGTCATTGAGGATGTGCGCCTCGGTGGCACGGTCCGCGGCGAAAGAGGCGAGGTCGGCCAGCACGTCGTCCAGCTGTCCGAGAGCAGATTGCAGACCCTCGACCATCCCCATCTCCACCACCTGCTGCATGGCCTCGACGCTCGGGAAGTACGTGACGCTCTTGAAGCGTGATCCGGTGGAGGTCGTCTCGAATGTGAACACCATACGCATCGTCGGCATATTGTCATTCGGGCTGCCGTCTTCGTGCGCAAAGCCATCCTCGACCTCGATCGAGCGCTCGGGTTCCACGGCGATGAAGCGCCACCAGCCGCGTGGCTTGCTGCCGTCGGGGCCGGTCATGTAGTACGCCGACCGGCCGCCGGGCGCCATGTCGTGGCGCGTGAACGTCGCGGGCCAAACCTCCGGGCCCCAGAACTTCTCCAGTTGCCGCGGATCGGCGTACGCCTCCCAGAGGCGTTCGACCGGCACGGGGTAGTCACCGACGACGGTAAGCGTGAGCGCTTCGGCGTCGGACGTAACGGATGTGATCGGCATGGCTTACTCCCTGGCTTGGGGATGAGTGGTGAATACGGCATCGAGCTGGCTGAAACGCGACCTCCATTGACCCTCGAGCTGGGCGAGCAGGTCGCGCGCCCGCCCAATGCGCTCGGGGTTGCCGCGCACGATACGCTCGCGGCCGCGCGCGCTCTTCGTCACCAGCCCCGCGGCTTCCAGCACGGCGACATGCTTCTGCACCGCCGCGAACGACATGTCGTAACGCTCCGCGAGGGCCGTGACCGACGCCGGCTCGCCGCTCAGGACGCGCGTGACAATGTCCCGCCGCGTCGCGTCGGCCAACGCGCGGAACACGCGATCCAGCTCGGCATCGGTGAGTCGGTTATCTACAACCATATGGTTGTATAATGCTGCGGCGAGGACCGCGGCGCAAGCCTTGCCGGCGCGCGAGCGCGGGACTTATGGCGCGAGCGCGTTGTAGACGAGTTCCTGGAACGTGGCCTCGAGCGAATAGCGGCTTCCAGGGGAGAGCTGCGACCAGACCATCGCGATCAGATCGTTCGCGGGATCGATCCAGAAGTAGGTTCCGAGGTACCCCGACCAGCGGAAGAGTCCGATCGGACCCGGCCGTGCGGCGTTGACGGTGTCGACCTTCACGGCCACGCCCAAGCCGAAGCCATAGGTGTCGTCCCGCAACGCCGAATAGGACACCGGCGTCAGCTCGGAGGGCAACGTGTTCCGCGTCATCAGGTCCACGGTCTCGGGCTGGAGGATTCGGATTCGGCCGAAGCTTCCGCCGTTCAGGAGCATGTGTGCGAATCGGAAGTAGTCGTCGGGCGTCGACAGGAGCCCTCCGCTTCCCCAGAAGAAACGGGCGTCCGGCTCGAACATCGCCAGGAGTCCGTCCTCGCCGAGCGTCTGGAGTCGTCGGTCGGCGTCGTGCGCGTAGACCGTCGCAAGCCGATCGCGCATGGACAGACGGATGCGGAAGCCCGTGTCCCGCATGCCGAGCGGCTGGAAGAGCTGCTCATCCAGAAAGCGGTCGAGCGGTATGCCGGCCGCCACCTCGATCACGCGCCCGGCCACATCGAAGCCGGAGCCGTAGCTCCAGCCCGTGCCGGGCGAGAAGAGGAGCGGCATGCGGGCGAGGCTGTCGGCGAACTGTTCGAGTGTGCGGTGTGCATCGTACAGCCTGGCGCGGTTGAAGATCGTATCGACGGGTCCGCTCGTGAGCCCGTAGGCGAGCCCGGAGGTGTGGTTCAACAGCTGGCGGATCGTCATCTGCGAGTCTGGCGCCTTCAGGATCGGGGCGTCTGCCGTTCCGCCGGCGAATACCTTCACGTCCGCGAACGATGGGATGTACTTCGAGACGGGATCGTCGAGCCCGAGCTTGCCGTCCTCGACCAGGCGGAGGATGCCCACGGCGATCACGGGCTTCGTCATCGAGTAGATCCGAAAGATCGCGTCGCGACGCATGGGCTTCCCATGCGCCAGGTCCATCCACCCGAATGTCCGCTCGTAACCCATGCGGCCGTTCCGAGCGATCGCGGCGTAGATCCCGCTCACCTTGCCCGAGTCGACGAACGACTCGAGCGATTGCGTGATCCGCTCCAGCCCGGCCGGCGAGAAGCCCAGCGTTTCAGCTGACGCCACGGACAAGGCGGGTTCTCTCGTCCCCGCACATGACGTGTTCGCGCCCAGGAGCGCGGCCGCCACGACCGCAGCGTGCATCAGTTTCATCATCATGTACGGCAATCGCTGAGGCGATTCAGATCCGCTACCCGCCGCAGCCCCGCTGCGTCCCCGAAGTCTAGCCGTCGCTTCGATCCGTGGCCGCGCGTTCAAAGGAAGCCCGCTCGGCGCCCGGGAGCACCGACATGCGTGGAGCCACCTTCAGCCGGGTCGGTAGTGCTCGTCCACTTCCCATTCTCTGATCTCTCTCGGTCCAAGCTGCGGCCAAGTATTGTTCTCGCCACGGCCGGACGAGGCGACTACGTACTCTGCCAGGTGACCAGTAACCCGTACGCCGATGCCACCGCCTTTGCTCTGACGGACGACACATTCGCCGCCGGGTCGTTGCACCGCATCAGCTACGCCAGACCTAGTTGTTCACAGCCCACGCGTCCTTGATCCAATCCCGTGTCGGCACGGATTGAGCCGCCGAGCCGGCCAGCACTGGCGGGCCGGGATGGTGCCATCAGCGGGCAACCGGCCGGCTGCGATCGTGGACGTCCGTTGCGAGCTGCATTTCTGGCGGAAGTGACAACCGATCCTGGCCGAATGCCCGCTCGATGGCGCCGGCCGGCGTGAGGAACAGCAGCACGCCGCGAGCCACATGCACGCCGGTCACTTGTTCGAGCGTGCTCACGTACGCGGCCAGCTGCGGCCGGTAGACGGCCGCGCGCGCGTCGATCGCGGTCACCGGCACCGCGTCGGTCTTGTAATCGACGACGACGAGGCGCCCGTCGTCCTCGCGGTAGATGAGGTCGACGAACCCCTCCAGCACCCGCCCGTCGTCGAGTACGGTGCCGACGTACGTCTCCTTCCAATGCTTGCGCTCGCCGGCCCGCCGAACGATGTCCGACGTGAGCGCCGCCGCGGCGAGGTCGCGTACGATGCTGACATGCTCGATGACGCCCTCCGCCAGCGCTTGCGCGGCCCCGGCATCGTCCAGCCCGGCGCCGGTGGCCAGGTCGACGGTCTGGAGCACGCCGTGCACGGCCCGGCCGATCGCGGTGCCGTACCGGCCCTTCGACCACGGCGGCAGCTCGAGATCGCGAGCGCCTTTCGCCAGTCCCGGATCGATCGCCCGGGCAACGACGGCCGGCTCGGTGCCTTCCAGGCCTGACGCGGTCAACGCCGACGGCCTCGCGGCGTGTTCGCGTATCGACGTGATGTGCGCCGCCCATGTTTCCCAACCGGGTGGCGGAGCCGGCTGGACCGTGGACGCCGAGTCGAGCGCCACGGGCCTTGCCGTGAACGACTCGGCGCGATGAACGGCCTCGACCCAGCCGGCGGCGTTGGCCATGAGCTGCGCGTTGGTGTCGGCGTTCGATCTCTGCTCGCGATGCACGGACACCACGAGGTGGTCTCGCGCCCGGGTGCAGGCGACGTAAAGCAGCCGTCGACGCTCGTGCCGGTCCATCTGTTCGTCGACGGGCTTCGCGGCATCGAAGTCGCCGGTCTGCACACCACTGGCGAGGCGCACTTCGAAGCCGCCGTCCGGCGGCCAAAGGACCTGCACGCCGGACGCGCTGCGCAGCTGGGACGTCATGCCGGAGAGCACCAGCATCGGGAACTCGAGGCCCTTCGCGGCGTGGACGGTCATGACGCGCACGGTGTCGGTGTCGGTCTCGGGCAGCACCGATTCCGCGACGCGCGACGACTCCACGCCTTGGTGCTTGGCCCACCGCAGATAGCCGCGCAGCCCGCCGTGTTCGGTTTCCGACCACGCGCGGGCCTGGTCGACGACGAACCGCAGCCGCCGCCACACGTCGCGCATGCGCGGCCCGCCGACCGCCGCCTCGAGCATGCGCCGGTCCCGCACCAGGGCGCCGAGCACCTCGCTGGGCGCCATCCACCGGGCCCGGTCGTGCAGGTCGCGCAGGTAGCCGATGGCGTCGGCGACGGCGTGCGTCGCATCCGGCATCGGCGCGAGCAGGTTGAACGAGCCGCCGGCCTGCTTCCAGGTCCACAGGTCGTCATCGCCGCAGCCGAACAGCGGTGAGCGGAGCGCGGTCACGAGCGCGAAGGCGTCGCTGGGGTCGTCAATGGCGCGCGCGGCGGCCATGAGGTCGCGCACCTCCTGGGCCTGGTAGACCAGCGAGCTGGCTTCGGTGCGGTAGGGCACGCCCGCGGCATCGAGCGCGTCCTCGAGCTGGGGCAAGGAAGTGCGCGCGGGGATGAGGATCGCGATGTCGCCGAGCTGCACGGCGCGCCACTGGCCGGTGCGTTCATCACACGCCTGCCAGCGGTCGGCCACCGCCTGTTTGATGACCGAGGCGACGTCTGCGGCCTCATGCTCGCGTAGGGCGTCGGCGGTCAGCTCGGTGTCATGCGCAGTGGCGCCGAGAAGGATCACGGGCGGTCCGCCGGGCGGCGCATTGGCATCCACCCCATTCCCGGCCTCCCGCCGCTGGGGGGAGGGGTTGGGCATGTCCCGGTGCGGGGTCAGCGGCTGGTAGGCCGGCTGCGAGCCCGGCTCGGCATGGATGAGGTGGCCGAATACGGCGTTGACCCAATCCAGAATCGGAGCGACGGTCCGGAAATTGGTGGTCAGCTGGACGGCCGAGCCGATGCGGTTTTGCGCGCCCAGGTACGTGGCGATGCTCGCGCGACGAAATCGATAGATCGACTGCTTCGGGTCGCCGACCACGAACAGCCGGCCGGCGGGGACGTCGACGTCCTCCCAGCGCTCGGCGGACGCGGCCGCGCCGCCGGCGATGCGTACCGCGATCTCGATCTGGATGGGATCGCTGTCCTGGAACTCATCGAGCAACAGCCGCCGATAGCGATCGGACAGGGCCTGCCGCACACGTGCGTCACCGCGCAGCAGCTCGCGCGACAGGACGAGCAGGTCGTGAAACTCGAGCCGGCCGCTGCGACGGCGGAGCTGGGCGGCGTTCAGCGTGTTCCGGGCCACCCAGCGAGCGAGGATGCGCAGGACAGGCTCCTGAACCCGCGCGATCGCCTCCGCGGCCTTCGAGACCAGCGCCTTTCCGTCCGCCCTGAGCGCGGCGAGATCACACGCCCAGTTGCCCTTGTTTCCTAGGCGCCACGGGCTTGGCGGATATCTGAGGAGCTCGAGCCGGGTCGGCGCATCGGGTGCCGACGCCAGGCGATCCGCCCATTCGGCGACCGCGGGCAGCTCGGCGACCAGCTTGTCATCAGAGTTGCTGCAGTGCGCGGCCATCGCGACCAGCCGCCGCGCCTCGGCGAGCAGCGGTTCGACGTCCGGCGCCGGCGGCGGCGCGGGCTCGGGGCCGGCCAGCACCCGATCCGGCAGCAGGTCCCAGTTTGCGTTGAATTCCTTGGCCAGCGACCGGAGATGGTCGAGCTTGACGCCGGTCCCAAAGCCGAGCAGTAGCGGCTCCGCGAGCGCGTCATCATCGAGGAGGGTGCGACATTCCTCGTGCCAGCGCTCCTCGAACGCGATGCCGGACGCGACTTCGTCGAGCACCTCGATCAGGGGCGGCACGCCCGCCTCGATCGCGTGCTCCAACAGGATCCGCTGCGCGAACGAGTGCAGCGTGCCGATCGCGGCGCCATCGAGGTCGTCGAGCGCCTCTTCGGCGCGCTGGCGCTCCTCGCCATCGCGCGACGGGTCGAGCATCACCTCGAAGGCCGCCCGCAGCCGGTCGCGCAGCTCGGCGCCGGCCTTCTCGGTGAACGTCACGGCCGCGATCCGCCGGATCGGCACGCCCGACCGGACGAGCGCCACCACCCGCTCGACGAGCGAGCGCGTCTTGCCCGAGCCGGCGCCCGCCTCGACGAACAGCGTCTCGGCGAGGGCGGTGGTGATGCGCTCGCGCGCCGCCTGATCGTGGAGTGGATGCGTCATAGGCGCGGATAGTCCCCCTCACCCTGACCCTCTCCCCCACGTGGGGGGAGGGGGGCTGTGTCCGTGCGCGAGCGTTGGGGAGAGGGGACTGTGTCCGTGCCCGAGCGTTGGTGAGCGCTGACGGTATCCGTGGCCGAGGGTTCGGCCAGCTCGCGGTACGCGGCGAGCGCCGAGTGTTCGCGCTTGCGCTCCCACCGCCGCCGGGCTTCGCGATGCCCGAGCCCGTCGGGGTCGCAGTACGGGCACTCGATGTACGCCCAGCTCGGCTTATCCGGCGGCCGTTGCGGGAACACGCCGGCGGCGATGCCCGCCGCGATCGTGGCCAGGGTCTCGACGTACCGCCGCTCGACCGCGGGGGTCAGCGGCAGCTCGATCCGCCGGCCGCGGTCGCGGCGGATGAACCAGTACGCGGCTTCGACGGGCGCCTCAGGCGAACCGTACCGCGACCGCGCGGCGTATGCGTACACGGGCAGCTGCAGCTTCCGCCCGCCCAGCACGGGATCGGCCTCGCCCAGGCCGTTGAACCGGCGTGCGCTGCCGGTCTTGAGGTCCGTCACCACGAGCGTGCCGTCGCTGGTGACGTCGACACGATCGGCGCTGCCGCGAAACCGGATCTCGCGTCCATCGGGCAGCGCCACGGTCACCGGCGGCTGACCATCCAGCCCGAATCTCAACTCGCTGTCCACGAGGCGGGCGCGCCTGAGCGCGCGCCATTCTTGGTCGGCATCGAGCAGCCACCCGAGGTCGGCGAAGATCCGCGCGCGTTCCTGCTCCCAGAGACGCGGATGCCCAGTCACGCCTCGCCGTTCGAGCGCGGCTGCGCGGTCCCGCGCGATCTCGCGCAGGAGCGCGCTGTGCTCGGCGGACCACGGCTCGCCCGGGCCGGGAAGGGAATCGCCCGCGGCCTTGACGAACGCGTCGAACATCTCGTGCACAAGGTTGCCGATCTCGAGCGGACTGATCGCGAGCAGCGCCTCCGGCTCCTCGACCGGCTCGACACGCAGCATACGCTCGATGAAATAGGCGTGCGGGCACGTCGCCCACGCCTCGAGCTGGGTCGGTGAGACGCGAATGTCGCCTCCGGCGACGTCGGGCAGATCGAGGCCGGCCAGGTTGCCGTCGTACCGGGTGAACGCGTCGCTCGCGCGGGCACGCAGCATCCGCGTGACACGGTCGAGCACGTCATCGTCGACCGAGCGGTTGGCCGTCAGCGTGCGCAGCCTCCACTCCTGTTCGCTGGCCGGCCGCGACGTGGTGGCGAGCATGCCGGCATACGACGGCGAGCCCTGCAGCCAGCGCCCGGGTTCGAGCCGCTCCCACTCGGTCGCGGCAAGGGTGTGGTGGCCGGACCGCGCGCGCAGCGTCGGCAGCAGCCAGCGGCTCGGCAGCCGGTTGCAGTGGCGCCGCAGGTCGCCCCGCGGGAACGAGGCGACCACGGTGGGCGCGGCCGCGAACGCGGCGAGCAGGTGTCGCAGCCTCCGGTCGAGCGGGTCGCGCGACGCCGGCAGCTCGCCGCCCGCCGCTTCACGCACCCGGTCCGGCAGCAGCGACCCCTCGGGATGCCGCCCCGGGTAGAGGTCTTCGGCCAGGCCGAGGACGGTGACGACGTCGGCGTCCAGACCCACGGCCGACGACAGCGGTGCCACGAGCACGCCTTCGCCGTACCGCCCGACCCTCGGCAGCGAGTCGGCCAGCTCGAGCTCGACGACCTGCCGGAACAGCGTGAGGTCGGCGGCCGGCTCGATCGGGTCGAGGCCGGCGAGACCCGCGAGGATCCGGTCCACGTGGCCGGCCGCGCGCGCCTCCGCCTCGGGCAGCCGCGCCAGCGCGGACTCGTCGCCGAACAGCGAACGGACCAGCCGTTGCGACCACGCGGCCAGCACGCTCCACGTGGTCGCCGTCGCGCACTCGGCCAGCCGGCCGGCCAGATCGGTCGCGAACGTGCGCAGCGCGGCCGCGGCGTCGGCATCGCGTTCGTGCTGGGCGACGGCCCCGTCGACCGGATCGTCGGACGCACGCAGCCGCTCGGCCACGCGCCGCCGATCGTCGGCGTACCGCCGCAGCCGAACGTCCCAATCGGCGCCGCCCACGACGCCGGCGCTCCTCGAGATTCGTTCC
>JBOHRM010001058.1:0-1752 GCA_050732715.1 Longimicrobiales bacterium | reverse complement strand
GCGGAAACCCATAGCTTGCGGGGCTGCTCAGCCGTCCGCCAAACGACGTGCCGACGCCCTGACCGAGCATGATCGGATCCGCGCCGTCACCGAGCTCGAACTCCTCCTCCGTGATGTCACGGAGCTTCGTCTTGTCTCGAAGCTTGACGCCGAGCTTCACGTTGCCCGTCCACGCACTACCCGCTTGATAGGGCAGCGTCAGATCGACGGAGCCGACGAGGTCGGTGTCACGCGTGTCGGAGCTCGCAGGCTGGATCGCATTGAACGGATAGGAACCGTCGATCGCGCCCGGCTGTGGGTTCGTCTCAATCTCGTCGCCATTGCCGAGGTCGGGCGAGAACGACACGCTTTCCTGGACGAACTCGATCTCGGTGTCGAACGGTGTATCCTCGAGCGAGCGCGTCCAGGCGAGGCGGTAGTCGAACCGGGCGCCGCCAGGGCGCAGGTGCTCGCCGGTGAGCGCCAGACTGTACGTCCGAAGACTTTCGCGGCGGTTCTTGTGTAGGAACGCGAGCTCCTCGTCCTCGACGGCGTGCAGGAAGATGCGGCGCTGCTCTTCGTCACGGAGCTCTGAGTAGATCGCGCCCAGCACCAGCGCGTTGTTCTCGTTCGGTCGATAGTCGAGCGTCGCCGTGCCGCCGAACCGGCCGCGCGACAGTGTGTAGTGCCGCACCTCGAGCCCTTCGAGTGCGTCATCGGCGAGGCCCGGGTCGCCGAGGTCGTACGAGGGCTCGATGTCGTCCGAGCCGAAGTTCCGGTGGCTGTATGAGCCGGAGAGCAGGAAACCGAGTAGGCCATCGGACGTGCGGTCGCCGAACGTGAGGGCGCCGCTGCCCGCGGGCTCGTCGCGGATCGTCGCATAGCCGCCGGCGAGCTCGAGCGACAACATACGGGCCGCGGGCGCCTTCCGCGTGACGAGGTTGACCGCGCCGCCGATCGCGTCGGCGTCCATGTTCGGCAGGGTCGCCTTCGCGACCTCGATCGATTCGAGCACGTCGACCGGCACCGCGTCGAGCGCGATCTGCCGCTCGTCGCCCTCGGGTGACGGAACCTGGATGCCGTTGAAGCTGACCTGCGTGTTCGCGGGCGAGCCGCCGCGAATCTGGATGTAGCGGCCCTCACCCTGGTCGCGGGCGACCGCGACGCCCGGCAGCCGCTGCACCGCCTCGGGCGCCGACGCGTCGGGGAACCGCCCGATCTGGTCGGATGCGACGATGTTCACGATGTTCGCGGCGTTCTTCTGCCGGTTCAGTGCTTCGGCCTGCGTCAACGCGCGCGCGCCCACCGCGGTGATTCCCTCGAGCCCGACCACGGCGATCGGCGCCACGAGCTCGAGCATCGACGTCTCGCCCTGCCGCACCGTCACG
The DNA here is from genome assembly GCA_050732715.1 of Longimicrobiales bacterium. Taxonomy (GTDB): domain Bacteria; phylum Gemmatimonadota; class Gemmatimonadetes; order Longimicrobiales; family RSA9; genus JBOHRM01. The sequence goes on along the minus strand of JBOHRM010001058.1, from coordinate 385 downwards.
TCGACGGTCTGCGGCTCACGCCCGATATACTCAAGCACAGCGGTGTATTCACCGGCGGGCACCCGGGGCAAAACGAAGCGGCCGGACGCGTCCGTCACCGCGCTCCATGATGTGCCACGCAGCGTCACGCTCGCGCCCTCGAGACCGCGCGAGGACTCGGCCTCGACCGCGCGCCCGATCACGCGCCCCGCGTCCTGCGCCGCAACGGAGGAGCTGGCAAATGCGACGCCGATGGCGAACGCAACGCCCAGGACCGCGCGACGGCACCACCCCGGCACGCGAGAGCGCACCACCCTCTCGACCGGATCTGACCTTACCGCCCTCGGGGACCTGGGACGTGCATCCCACGCATCCGGACTTGGCCGTACCCGCACGGTTTTCCTCC
>JBOHRM010001057.1:0-5303 GCA_050732715.1 Longimicrobiales bacterium | reverse complement strand
ATCGTGTGCATCGAAGCGGCCGGGCTCGGCGGGGGTGGCGTGGGTGGGCGCGCGCATACTTCGACCTCGGGGCGCGGGAGCGTTGCCTCAAAACGAGATCGTGACCTCGCGCACCGCTCATGCCACACATCGCAGTAAATGACGCTACGCCAACCATATCCGTAGACGATACGTCGCACGTCCTTCTCATCGCTGCGCTGCGCGGCAACCGACAGGCGTGGGATGGAACGGATCCTTCAGGCCGTTGACCCTTCTCCGCGGTGGCGGAGTCACTCGGGCTTCATTGGACGATCAGGTCGAAGCATGAACAGCAGAATCAAGCAGCGGCGGGCGCTGGCGACGTGCGAGCTGGTGGCGCTCATCGGTTTCGGTCCTTTGGCGGCGCAGGAGCAGCTCACGCAGCCGCTCACGTTCGAGGACGCGCTGCGGATCGCGGAGTCGACGAACGAAGAGATCGCGATCGCGGAAGCCGCCGTGAGGCGCGCTTCGGGCGAGCAGCAGCGCGCGCGCAGTGCGTACCTGCCTCAGATCGATCTCACCGCGTCGTACGTGCGGACACTGGCCAGCCAGTTCGACATCGGCTTCAACGGCGGCGACTCGGCGGTCGCGGGACTGCCGTTCGGCCGCGAGCACGCCTGGAGCGTCGGACTATCCATTGCGGAAACCGTCTTATCGGCCGGTCGTGCGGCGCAGAGCCGCATCGCCGAGGCGGGACGCGTGACCGAGGAGATCGCCTTGCAGTCGGCGCGCGCACAGCTCGCGCTGGATGTGACGGCAGCGTACTTCGATGCCGTGTTGACCGATCGGCTGGTTGCGAATGCGCAGTCGGCGCTCGGGCAAGCGGAATCGACGCTCGAGCTGGTCCGCGTCGGCCACGAGGTCGGCAACCAGGCGGAGTTCGAGGTGCTGCGCGCACGGGTGTCGGTCGGCAACCAGCGGCCGGTCATGATTCAGCGCGCCGCGGACCGTGTCGTCGCCTACGCCAGGCTCAAGCAACTGCTCGACTTGCCAATCGATGAGCCACTCGTGCTCGCCGAGGAGCTCGCCGAAGGTGACCCGAGCCGCGTGGCCCAGATCGCGGCCGCAATGCTCGGCCTCGAGGTCGACACCGTCGTGACCCTGACGCGCGCGCCCGTGCGGCAGGCGATCGAGGCAGCGCAGATACAGGAAGACCGGGTCAGAGTGGCGAAGAGCGAACGAGTCCCCACCGTCACGGTGAACATGGACTACGGGCGCTTCGCCTACCCGCAGTCCGGCGTGCCGTTCACGGCCGAGTTCCTTACGGACTGGACGATCGGCGCCACGCTGAGCGTGCCGCTGTACACCGGCGGCCGGATCACGGGCGATGTCCGCGTCGCGCGCGCCGGCCGCGATGCCGCGATCGCGAACCTCGCGCTCGCGCGCGAGCTCGCGGCACTCGACACACGCGATGCGCTCGAGCGCCTGAAGGCGGCGCAAGCGTCGTACGGAGCGACGGCGGGCACGGTCGAGGAGGCGGAAAAGACCTACGAGATCGCACAGGTTCGATTCGAGGAGGGCATCTCGACACAGCTGGAGCTGAACGATTCGCGGCTCGCGCTCGAGATTTCGCGCGGGAATCGCGCCAGGGCTGAGCGCGACCTCCACGTGGCACGCGTACGCGTCGCGTTGCTGCCTTTTCTGCCGGTCCCCTCGACACCGGGCGGAGCTCCCACCGAGGGCACCGGCCTCCCCGCAGAAGAGCCGGAATCGGAAGCCGGGATGCCGGAACCGGCGGCGACATCCGGATTCGGTACGACAGCAGCCACGCGCGCCGGCGCGCTGAGATAGGCGAGCGGCGGCCCGACATTTCCGGGACAAGCGCACCCATGAGACCCGGAGTCGGCAACGAACGTACGCATGCAAGCAGACGCGCACGCGTGCGGACACGCCGCACGGCCGCATCGGTCCGTGCACGTGGCGGCATCGTGCGCTCGTACACGTTTGGGCCGGCGCGAACGATCGCGCTCGCCGCGACCCTGACCTTGGTCCTAGCCCTGACGCCCACCGGTTGCCGCCGCGACGCGCCGCCGCCAGACGGCGACATCGTCGTCACGGTCACATCGGAGAACGTGTTCGTGGTCGTGCGCGGGCGGATCGAGAGCGGACCGTCGATCTCCGGCTCGCTCGAGCCGGAGCGCGCCGCGCACGTTCGCGCCGAGATCACCGGATCCGTGCTTCAGACCTACGCCGAGCAGGGCCAGCCGGTCGAGCGCGGCGCGCTGTTGGTCCGCATCGACGACATGGGATTCCGCGACGAGCACCTGTCGGCGGGCACGGCGGTCAGTTCGGCGCAGGAATCTCTGCGACAGGCGCAGCGCGACGCGGAGCGCGCGGCGAGGCTGCTGGCGGCGGGCGCGATCGCGGAGACCGAGCTCGAGGACGCACGCCTCGCCGTCAGCTCCGCGCAGAGCCAGCTGGCCGACGCGGAGGCGAGGCTCGCGAACGCGGAGAGGCAGCTGTCGAACACACGCGTGAACGCGCCGTTCACCGGCATCGTCAGCGAGCGGCAGGTCAGCGCCGGCGACGTCGTGCAGCCCGGCACGGCGCTCTACACGGTCGTGGACCCGTCGAGCATGCAGCTCGAGGCGTCGGTCCCGGCGGCGCAGCTCAACGGCGTGCACATGGGCGCGCCCGTCGAGTTCACCGTAAACGGCTATCCGGGCCGAACGTTCGGCGGCGTGATCAAGCGGATCAGCCCGATGGTCGATTCTCCGACCGGACAGGTCTCGATCATCGCGACGGTGCCGAATCCGGGCGGCTATCTCGTGGGCGGGCTGTTCGCCGAGGGCTGGGTCGACGCCGAATCACGGGTCGGTCTGGTCGTGCCGGAGAACACGGTCCGGTTCACCGGCGAGGTCGCGCACGTGTCACGCGTGACGAAGGGCGTCGTGGAAGCGCGCGTGGTCGAAACCGGGCTGCGCGACCAGCGGAACGAACGCATCGAGATCGTCTCCGGCGTCGCGGCGGGTGACACGTTGCTGGCGGGCGCGGCGCTCGACATTGCGCCCGGGACGCGTGTGCGCATCGAGGCCGCCGCGCCGGTGCCTGCCGACGGCGGTTAGCGTCAAGGCCGATCACGGAGCGCGGCACTCGGAACGCCGAACTCGGAACCCGGAACCCGGAACTCGGAACGCATAGCGTGTTCATTTCGGACTTCGCGATCCGCCGCCCGATCATCACGGTCGTGGTCATGGTCGCGCTCGTCGCATTTGGCCTGTTCGCGCTGATCCAACTCGAAGTCGACGAGTATCCCGACATCCAGTCGCCGATCGTCACCGTGATGATCCTCTACCCGGGCGCATCACCCGAAGAGGTCGAGCGCGAGGTCATCGACCCGGTCGAGGAGGCGATCGCCGGTATCGACGGCGTGGACCGGATCGAGTCCGCATCGGCCGACGGCGTCGGCCAGGTCCTGACCATGTTCCTGTTCACGAAAGGCGTGCAGGAGGCATCACAGGACGTTCGCGACGCGCTGTCGGAGATTCGGGGAGACCTGCCACCCGAGATCGAGGAGCCCGTCATCAGCCGATTCGATCCGGCCGACCTGCCGATCGTCTCGCTCACGCTCTCGTCGCCGGTGATGACGCAGGCGCAGCTCACCGCGCTGGTGGATCCCGACATCCTGCGCGATCTGCGCGCGATCCCCGGCGTCGCGAGCGCCGACATGATCGGCGGCGCCGAGCGCGAGCTCACGATCGAGCTGCGTCCGGCGGATCTCCAGGCCGCGGGCGTCAGCGTAGACGACGTCGTCAACGCCGTCTCCGCGCAGAACCTCGCCGTGCCGGTAGGCCGCGTCGACGGCGCCACGGATGAACGCACGATCCGGCTCGCCGGTCGACTCGCAACGCCCGATCAGTTCGATCAGCTCGCGATCACGGAGCGCGGCGGCCGAACGATCCGGCTCGGCCAGGTCGCGACCGCACGCGACGGGACGGAGGAACCGCGCTCGGCCGCGCTCTACAACGACCGTCAAGCGATCGGCATCAACATCCTGAAGACGAAGGGCACGAGCACCACCACCGTCGCCGACGAGGTCAAGAAGCGGGTCGAGGAAATCTCGGCCACACTGCCGGAAGCCGCGCGGCTGAACATCGTGCAAGATGCCGGCGAGCGCGTCGAAGCGTCCGTTCGCAACGTGCAGCATATGCTCATCGAGGGCGCGTTTCTCACAATCGTCGTCGTCCTCGTCTTCCTGAACTCGTGGCGATCGACCGTGATCACCGGGCTCGCGCTGCCCATCAGCGTGTTGTCCTCGTTCATCGCCGTCTGGCTCTTCGGCTTCACGCTGAACACGATGTCGCTGCTCGGCATCTCGCTCGCCATCGGCGTGTTGATCGACGACGCGATCGTCGTACGCGAGAACATCGTCCGCCACATCCAGATGGGGAAAGGCCACTATCAGGCCGCGCACGACGGCACCGATGAGATCGGCCTCGCCGTGATCGCGACGACGACGACGATCATCGCCGTGTTCGTGCCGATCGCGCTGATCTCGGGAGAAGCGGGCCAGTGGTTCAAGCCGTTGGCCGCCACGACCGCCAGCGCCGTGCTCGTCTCGCTGTTCGTCTCGTTCTCACTCGACCCGATGCTGTCGGCGTACTGGCCGGACCCCCAGCTCGAGCAGCGCGGGCACTATCGCGGGTGGAACCCGGTCACCCGTGCGCTCGACTGGTTCGATCGCTGGTTCGACCGCCTGGCCGAACGTTACCGAGGCGTGATCGCGTGGGCGCTCGACCACCGCATTACGATCGTCGCCGTTGCCATCGGCTCGCTCGTCGGTGCACTGGCGCTGCAAGCACTTCTCGGCGGGTTCGGTTTCGTGCCGATCAGCGACCGCGGCGAGCTCAACATCAGCATCGAAACGCCGCCCGGATCGAACCTCGACTATACGCGGGCAAAGGCGGAGACGATCGCGCGCATCGTCCGCGCGCACGACGAGGTCGAGTACACCTACATCACAGTTGGCGAAGGGACCGGCTTCAGTGTCGGTGCCGTGGACCGCGCCAACATCTACGTCAGTCTGACCCCGCGTCACGAGCGTGAGCTCAGTCAGTACCAGTTCGCCGGGACGCTCCGCAACGAGATCCGTACCGTCGGCGGCGCGACCGCTTACGTCTACTCGAGCGGCTTCGGCGGCGCCGAAAAGGAGCTACAGTTCGATCTCACGGGCCCCGACGCGAACACGCTGACGCGAATCGCCGAAGCCGTCGCCGACACCGTGCGCACCGTGCCGATCGCCGTCGACGTCGGCATCTCGACACGCGGTCAGAAGCCCGAGCTGA
>JBOHRM010001056.1:0-4824 GCA_050732715.1 Longimicrobiales bacterium | reverse complement strand
TCGGTGACCGCCGCCGAATGTACGCACGGTCACCGGATCGGCCGATGCGCACAACGATGGGTTCATCGGACTGGCGCCTGAATGGCGATCCGGGCGAGCACCGGGTCCGCTTTGATGCCGACCGCCTCCCAGAGCGCGACCGGGTCGCCCTGCGCGGCGATCACGCTCAACGGCACCGAACCTGGATCCGTTGGCGGGGCGGACCCGAACGGGCTGATCGAGACCAGCACGGCCGCGGCAGCCGCCGCGCCCACCGCCATGACCGCGGCGCCCTTCCACCAGGAGCCCAGCCGCATCGACCACGTTGCAGCGACGGCCGGACGGCGCTCTCTCAGCCGCCAGAGCGACGGCTCGGCCGCGGCAACGATCCGCTTCGCTCTGGCCTCCCACTCCGAAGCGACTTCGGGTGGTGCGGCGGCGGGCAGCCAATCGCGCGGGAGCGGGAGTGGGCCTGGGCCCGAAAGGTCGTGCCTCGATCGTTCTACCATCTGCCGAGCCTCCTGCATTCCTCGGTCGGCGCGCGGCGTCTCCGCGCGGCGGCGGCCCGCCGAGGTCCGCCGCCGATGGCGACGTCGACTGCTTCCGCCTCGCCGGCCTGTCCGTTTCGCCGATCTCCGCCATGAGCGCCGCATTCGGTTCGCCCCGTAGCGGCGCGAGCGCGCTCCGCAGTGCGCGCCGCGCATGGTGCACGTGCGAACGCACCGTGCCCGCCGAAAGACCCATGATGCGCGCGACGTCACCGGTCGAGTAGCCCTCGACGTCGTGCATGCGGAACGCCGTGCGGCGCTGCTCGGGCAGCTCGCCGATCGCCGCGTCCACGGCGCGCCGAATCTCGGCACGCTCGGTCATGATGTCGGGACCCGGCGCCGGCGCCGCGAGTCCGCCGTCGGCCAGCGGCTCGGTTCGCCGGTCCGCTCGAGGTGCCACACGATCACGCGCCACGTTCCGGGCGATCTGATAGAGCCACGGAGCGAACGGACGCGCCGCGTCGTAACTCGTGATGCGGTCGATCGCCCGCAGGAATGTCTCCTGGACCGCGTCCTCGACATCCGCGCGCTCCGCCAGGAACGAGGCGATGACGCCATGGATCGCGCGCAGGTAACGCCGAACCAGCACATCCAGCGCGTCCGCATCCCCTTGCTGGACGCGGCGCGCGAGCACCCCGTCGGAAGCTTCGCTCGTGTCGTGCCCGCGTTCATGCACGCCGCGCCCCGCTTCGGCCATCCATCCGACCTCGCGGACCACGGCCCGCGGCCATCCGACCCGCCGCGGTCTTTGGGCGACTCACCGTTGATGGCCCGGGCCGTGGGGCGGGTGCGCCGTACCGGCGCCGTGATGGTCAGACGCCCTGCCGCCGGCCCGATGCGCCTCCCGCTGGAATGCAAGGAACTCGTGAATCGCCTCGATCGCCCCGGGGTCCTCCGTGGTGATCCGCACCTCACCACCACGCGGCAGCGCGCCGTACGTGTACGTGATCGCGTCGCGCTTCTCGGCCATCACCGAAGCCCCGGGGACGGACTCGATGTGCACGAACGCCGGCGTGCCGAAATCGCCGCCACCGAACGCGCGCACGATCGCCTGAAGATGCTGGCGGATCCGCTCGACCCCGTGCGCGTCATCGACATCGCGCTGCAGCTCGATGCGCCCGCCGTCGGGCAGCGCGTCGAACACGTGCGTCGACGTGTGCTGGTCCACGCCCATCGCCTGCCGCCCACGCTCCTGCATCGCCGCGAATGCGGCATCATCGACAGCGGCCACGCCGTCAGCGAACGAGCCACCCCGCCCGTCGCAGCCTGCGAGCCCGGCGCTCGCCGCCGCAACCAGCGTGGCGATCGGCCACGAGGCGAATCGAACCATGTTCCCTCCTATCCGGTGTTAGCCAGTGTTAGCCATGGATCCGGTCGACGGAATCGCGGGTCGAGACGGCTGCCCGCGGCCGACCGCGTCGGCGCTCTCTTCACCCTATACCGCCAACGCCGCCGATACGTTGAACGGTGACGGCTGGGGGTTCGACCCGGTCGTTCTGGCGTGTGGCGGGCCCACTCGTAGCGAAGCGCCGCGCACTCGAGCCGCGCCGTAGATCCGTCGCCGCTGGTCGATCGGCCCCGAGTTCGAGCCGATCGGCGCGGCTCACTGGGCGAAGCGGACGGGGCCTTCCACGCCGTTGCGGGCGACGCCGCTGACCGCGATCGCGGTGTAGTGTTCGCCGTCGGGCCAATCGAGGTGCACGCCGGCCGAGCGGCCGTCGGCCGTCAACGTGTTCCAGCTGTCGCGGCTCAACGCGCGGACCACCCAGACGAAAGGCCGCGAGTCGTCCGGCCCGAGCTCGATCGTGACGGCGGTGGCGCGCCCGGCTTCGTCGTGCTCGACGATGACACGCGGCTCGGCGGGCACGGGCGCCTCGAGCCACGGCGTCGCGGGCACGAGCGCGGGCGAGTCGAACAGCGCGGCTCGTAGGGTGTCGACCACGCCGCCGCGGTTCGCGAGCAGGCTGCGCATGCTGAAGAGCACGTTCCCGCTGGCGCCGGGCTGGGCGCGCGTGAGCCGGATCTGGTTCGGGATCTCGCCGTTCGTGAACCCGTTCGCGCCGGTGCCGATGCGGTTCGGGATGTTGCCCGGCCAGACGTGGCGGCCGGCGGCGTTCTCATCGACCCACCATTGTAGCAGCTCGCGATACGGCTGGCGCCGCGCGTCGGCGTGCCAGTAGAGCTGCGGCACGACGTAGTCCAGCCAGCCGTTGTTCAGCCACTTGCGCGCATCGGCGTACAACTCGTGGTATGCGTCGAGCCCGCGCACCGGCGTCGGGTGGCCCGGGCGCCAGATGCCGAACGGGCTGATGCCGAACTTGACCCACTGCCGCTCGGCCTTGATCTCATCGTAGAGCCGCTCGACGAGCCGGTCGACGTTCGAGCGGCGCCAGTCTCCGCGTGACAGCTCGCCGCCGCGCGCGGTGTACCGCTCCCAGCTCGGCGCGTCGGGAAACGGGATGACCCGGCCGCGCGAGTCGTGCGCCTGGTACGGATAGAAGTAATCATCGATGTGGACGCCATCGACATCGTATCGATCGACGACGTGTTTGATGACGCGGATCGTGTGCTCGACCACCTCGGGCTCACCCGGGTCCATCCAAAGCTGCCGGCCGTACCGCCGCACGAGGTCCGCCCGCCGCTCGCTGATATGGCTCTCGTGGGCGGGCGAACGTGCGGAGGTGTGCCTGGCGCGGTATGGGTTGAACCACGCGTGCAGCTCGATCGCGCGCCGGTGCGCTTCGTCGATGGCGAACGCGAGGGGGTCGTAGCCGGGCGAGCGGCCCTGCTCGCCTGTGAGGTACTCGGACCACGGCTCGAGATCCGACTCATAGAGCGCGTCCGCCGCGGGCCGGACCTGGAAGATCACCGCATTGAGCCCTGCTTGCTTCGCCGTGTCGAGGATGCGCAGCAGCTCGGCACGCTGCTCGTCCGCTGGTAGACCACGTTCCGACGGCCAGTCGATGTTGTCGACCGTCGCGACCCAGACGCCGCGGAACTCGCGGGCAAGCGGGGGCAGCGGCGGGAAGCTCGACGCGCTCAACACCCGTGTGTCCTCCGGGCCGGCGAGCGTAAGGAGTGGTTCCAATGCGCGCCCGTCCTCCGGGCTCCGAGCTTCGGCGGGCGCCTCATCCCCGGCCGGCGCGTCCTCCTCGGGCGTCGCGTCCTCCTCGGGCGTCGCGTACGACGTGTACGGAGAACAGCCGGACGCAATGGAGCCCGCATAAGCGACGGTGATCGCAAGTGCAACGGCGAGCGTCGCGCGCTGAACCGTGCTCGTTCGACCGCGGCGTCCAGACCTGGTCGCGCTGCTCACGTCACCGTCACCCGCCCCAGCCGCGCCCGCCATGGCAGCCGGCTCGATGCGCGCGCCCGCGCGTCGTGCCGCGCCTCGCGGATGTACGATTCTTCGAATTCTTTGCGGCGCAACAAAACGGCTGGAAAAGCGTTGTCCTGCGTGGCGGCATCTTGCGCCGCAAAGAACTCGCGCGAAGGGCGCTCGCCCTCGCTCAAAGCCGACACTGCCGCCAGCGGCAGGGCGGCCTGCACGATCGTTTCGCATCCATCACTTCGCGTTCATCGTTGCGTTCGCGCCGCGGACCCATACGCGGACGCGGGCATTGACTACGTCTTGGCCGGTGTGTCCTTCGAGCCGCGCGGCGAGGTCGTCGGCGTCGGCGCGGGCCAGCTGTTCCACGCTGTGGATGCCGACGCCGTGGAGTTGCGTTGCATGCCGTGTGCCGATCCCGCGGAGCGTTGTGAGCCGCGCGGTCTCGACCCATCCTGCGGCTTCGGCGGCTGTTGCGCCAGTCTCCCTCGCGAGCGCGGCCGGCTCCGATGCGGCCAAGCGGAAGGGATCGAGACCGGCGCGCGACAGTCGTGCCGCGGGCACGCCGGGCATCTCGTCGAGCCGCGGCGCGAGTGACGAGACCGTGAACGCGTCCAGCCCCCGGAGCACGAGGACCGCGAACACCGGTGCAGCGATCGCGGCCGCGATCCGCCGGCGCGCCGGCGCCCCATACGTCGCGCCCGTGCGCGGCACGGCGAGCCCCGTGACCACGAGCAGCTGCCACAGCACGAAGCATTCGAGCGCGAACGGCGGGAACCCGAGGAACCCCAGCACCGGCATTTCGAACACCTTGAGCTCCTCGAGGCCCGGCACGGTATAGATCCACCTCGCGCGCGCGGCCATGTTGAACAGCTCCCACAGCAGGCCGACGCCGAGGCCGCCGAGCAGGAGTCTGAAGATTCGGCCGGGCCGGCCCCGTTCGAGGTCGCCGAGCAGCGAACGCTCGGG
>JBOHRM010001055.1:0-3446 GCA_050732715.1 Longimicrobiales bacterium | reverse complement strand
ACCCGGAACCGTTCGCAGTCGATCGAAGCGCGTGGCGCAGGCGGCTCGCGATCGCGCCGATGCGTTCGGCGAGGGCGCGGTCGGACGGGGGCGCCGTCGCCGTCGCCGCGCGATCGTACAAGATCCGGCCGCGTACCATCGTGAGAACCACGTCGGACGCGCGCGCCGAGTGGAACAACGCGGCGAGGGGATCGTTGACGGGCGCGACGCTCGGCGCGTCGAATGCGACGGCGCAGAGGTCGGCGTCCTTGCCGCGCTCGAGCGAGCCGATGCGTGCGTCGAGGCCGAGGGCGCGCGCGCCGTCCAGCGTCGCCATGCGGAGGAGCGTGGCCGCCGGCAGCGCGGCGGGCGCCGCGAGTCTCGCGCGCTGGAGCACCTGCGCGACGCGCCCTTCCTCGAGCAGGTCCATTCGGTTGTTGCTGGCGACCGAATCCGTGCCGAGCGCGACCGTGATGCCGGCCTCGTGCATCTCCGTGACGGGCGCGATGCCGTGCCCGAGCCGCGCGTTCGCCGTGGGGCAGTGCGCGACCGGCGCGCCCGCCGCCGCGATACGGCTCACATCGTCGGTCGAAAGCCGTACGCAGTGGATGAGCAAGGGACGGGTGTCGAGCACGCCGAGCTGGTCGAGCAGGGCGATTGTGCTCGGCGCGCGGGGCGGCGTCGAGACACCACGCCGGCCGAGCGCGTCGGCGAATGGACCGAGCCCATGCGTGACCAGCAGATGCTCGGCCTGCGACTCGGCCGCGTGAACGGCGACCGGCAGGCGCTCCGCGCGCGCCAGCTCCGTGGCGAGAACGTACAGCCGATCCGAGACCGTGTACGGCGCGTGCGGCGAAATGCCGACCCGTACGAGATCAGTCGCCCGCTCGCACATCGCATCGACGTTGTCGCGCAGCTGCGCCATCGCGGCGTCGGCCCGAACCGGCGAAGGACCGAACACCTCGCGGTACACGACGCCGCGCATGCCGAGGGCGATGAGCGCATCGAGCGATGCGCCCGAGTCCTCCGTTGCGCCGATCGTCGTGATCCCCGCGCGCAACGCCTCGAGGCAGCCGTATCGTGCGCAGTCGAGATAATCGTCGCCATCGAGGCGCGCGTTGATCTTCGCGCGCAGCAGCGCAGGGATCCACTCGTGGAACGGCAGGTCCTCGAGCAGCCCGCGCATCGCCGTGAGCTCGGGGTGCGCGTGAACATTGACCAGCCCGGGGAGCAGCGCCGCCTCGCCCAGCCGGATCTCACGCACACCGGGCGGCGTGGGGACCGCGTGATCCGGACCCGCGTCCGCGATGCGCCCATCATCGCCGACCAACAGCGCTGCGTCTGCGATCGGGTCGTCGCTTACGGGCAAGAGCCAGCGCGCGGTCAGCCGGGTGGGCATGAGCGGCTTCCGGGTTCCGGGTTCCGGGTTCCGGATTCCGGGTTGTGCTTAAACTCAACGATTTCGAACCCGCAACCCGGGACCCATTTCAAAGGCGAGCGAAAGCGCGGCAAGTATAGCTCCTGGATCCTCGCTACTCCAGCAACCCCGAACTCGGAACCCGGAACCCGGAACTCGGAACCCGAGCGAAGCGAGCTCAATCCCGCAGCTCGAACAGATTGCCGCCCACGTTCTCGGGGCGGGAGCGGAGGAACTGGAAGTCTGCGGACCCGGCGGCGAGACCGTGGGGCTCGCCGACAGATATGCGCAGGCGAAAATCGCCGAGGCGGGTCTGGCGGTCGATCGGCCAGGCGAAGTCGAGACGGTAAGTCGTGCGGCTGCCCGTGGGGAACGCGCCGCGCAGGCCGAGTCCCGCCGAGGCGCGCCACCCGGAGTCGACGCCGAACGGCACGTTGCCGGGCCAGATGCGGCCGGCGTCGACGAACGCGGTGGTGCCGAGATCGAGCAGCTGATCGAACGGGCCGTTGAGGTATAGTCGATGCTCGAGCGTGAACAGCGCGCGCCGGCCGCCAGGGAACCGCTCGTCGTGATAGCCGCGGATCGCGCGCTCGCCGCCGAGCGTGAGTTGGAACGGCGTGCGCGTCGCCCATGCGCCGAGCGCGGCCGCGCGGAAGAACAGCGTGTGTCGAGACGACCCGGCCGGCTGCCAGTAGGCGAGCAGCTCGGCGTCGGTGTAGAGGTCCCGCCAGCCGGCGTCGGCCGAGTCTTTGAGGTCGCGGCGCAGGTCGGCGCGGCCGCGTGCGAACACCATGCCGCCGTCCGCCGCCACACCCGTGTAGAACGCCAGCGTGACCGCGACATCGTCATCCATATCGAACCAGGGGATCGAGCGGCTGAGCGCGATGCCGGCCTCGGTGCCGAGCTTGATGTCCTCGAGCCCACGCAGGGTCTCAAGCCCGCGCCGCTGAACCCAACGAACGCTGCGCCGGCCCACCAGCGCGGAGAGCCGGAAACTCTCGATCTCCTCCGTCTGATGTAAGACGGCCGCCACCTGCGCCGAATCCGCTGGCCCGAGATCGTCGAAATCACCATCCGGCGCCGCCTCGATGGCGCCCGGATACTCGAACCGTTGATAGCTGATCCCGGCGCCGAACAGGGTCATGCCACCAGGCACGCCGAACCGGCGGACCGCCGCGGCATCAAAGAACTTCTGGCGCACGGGCACCAAGACGAACGGCGCTTCGAGCGCGGGATCATCTTTGCCGATGTACTCGAAGAACCGGTCGTTGTGCGTGAAGCTCTGACGTCCCGCCCAGCGGCCGATCTCGCCGACGAACGGATACGAAATCTCCTCGCGGATGAACGTGCCAGGCCGCGTCCGGCCAGCGGCGAGACGCAGGTCCCAACGCGTGCCCGCCAGCTGAGGCGTGCCGTACGTGAGACCGTACTCGAGCGTCGCATCCCGCTCGAAAAAGAACACACCGACGTTCTGCCCCGTGCCGAGCAGGTTCGCCTCGTTCAGGCTCAACCCCTCGAGCTCGAACCCGTCATTGATGCGTACCTTGACGTCGACGCTCGTGCTCCAGTCATCTCGCGTATCGACGACCACCTCGTGCGCGCCGTCCGCCAGCCGGTTCGACCGAACCTCGGCGCGCGACAGGAAATTGAAGCCGCGCAGCAGCCGCTCCGTCTCGGCGACGCGGAACGGATCCAGGCAGTCACCGGGCTCGAACAGCAGCTCGCGCCGCACCACGTCTTCACGCGTCCGAAAATGCAGTGCGTTCGCAACCCGGTACGCCCAGCGGAACCGATCGTCGAGATCCGGGCTCTCCTCGTCGAAGATCGAGGTGTTGTTGACCACGACGCGCGCGATCGAGCCGACCGCGCAAGGCTGGTCACCGAGGCCGTCGGACTGGGCGCTCAGTGCGGCGCTCGAGGCGAGCAGCAGCACTGCGCCGGTCACGAGGCGCCGCCACGCGACGCATGTCGGGAAGCGTGCGGTCACCACATCACGTGACATGCGCACACGGGTTGACATTCGAGGGTGCCGACGATTACGGTACCGTCC
>JBOHRM010001054.1:0-2080 GCA_050732715.1 Longimicrobiales bacterium | reverse complement strand
GGTGGAGTTGAACCACCGACCTCACGCTTATCAGGGCACCGCCGCGATTCGGTGCGCTTCGATTTGCTTGGAATTGCAAGGCTTTCCGGCACCGGCGCTTCGGCAGACTTCGGCCGGATTCGGTGGGTTCTGTCACCGGTTTTGGCACCGGGCAACCTTCCGGCATCGTCGAGCGAGATTTGACAAATATAACACTCAGCGCTATATTGCTAAGTGTCATGCCGCAGAACGCGGGGGAAGATGCGCATCTTCAAGACCAGGCCTTTCGCCCGCTTCGCGGACCATGAGGGCATCGAGGATGCGGACCTGTGCGAGGCCATCCGCGGTGCGGAGCAAGGGTTGATCGATGCCGACCTGGGTGGCGGGGTCATCAAGCAGCGCATCGCCCGGAAGGGGCAGGGCAAATCAGGAGGCTTTCGAAGCATCGTCGTCTTCCGGATGGGTGAGCGGGCATTCTTCGTCTACGGCTTCGCCAAGAGCGACCGGGACAACATTCGACGAGACGAGTTGAAGGCTTTCCGCAAACTCGCCGACGAAATGCTCACTTATGACGACACGGCGCTCAGAGCGGCGATGAAGAATGGGACGATTGCGGAGGTAAGGTGTCATGGGTAAGCAATACAAAAGCGATGCGCTGGCGGCCGTGCATGAGACCGTGCTCGGCCTCCACGAGGCGGGCGTCATGGACAAGCGCACCCTGAAGGCGTTCGACGAGATGTGCCTGACGCCGGTAAAGGAGCTGACACCGGAAGAGATCCGAACGATCCGGTTGCGCGAGAAGGCGAGCCAAGCGGTGTTCGCGCGCTATCTCAACGTCACGACGGGCCTCGTCAGCCAGTGGGAGCGCGGCGAGAAGCGGCCGCGCGGAGCCTCGCTTAAGCTTCTCACGCTCGTCGCCAAGAACGGGCTGCAAGCGGTAGCCTAAGGGGCGTTCCTGAAGTTGCCCCGACTATGCGAAGCTCAGCATAGTCGGGGCAACTTCACTCGCGGCAGACGCGCATCCCGCGCGTACTGACCAGCGCGGCCTTCTCGATCTTCTGTAAAGTGACCTCGCCGTCTTCGCCGGGCGCCGTCTGGATCACGATCTGCGCGCCGGATTCGAGGTAGATGCCGTACGTCTCGGCCGGCACCATCGAAAGCGTGGCGCCAGGCACGCCGAACCCGTCACGGATCACCGGGAACCACGCAGCCTCCGCGATCGTCGCGTTGAACCGCGCGAACGCGACCTTGAAACCGCTCGGGAAGTTAGAGATCGCGGACGCGAGGTCGGATAATCCTTCCTCGGTCTCTTCGATATCCTCGCGGATCTTGTCGAGCACGAGATCGACGGCTTCTTGGATGCTCGCGCCGGCTTCAAACGCGTCGATCAACGCCTCGAAGGCTCGAACCGCTGGCGACGAAGGAATACGTACACGTCGAAATCGAGCGGCTCAAGGACACACTGAACAGCACGATTTGGAAGGCCGCCGGGCTCCTGGCCGCGCTCCTGGCCGTGGCAACGACGGTCATCGTGGCGCTCACCTGAACCACAGGAAACGGGCGAGGGTAACCGTTCACTGGCCGCGGGCGTTAGTCGGGGCGGCCGGCTCAACTCACAACAACGAAGGAAACGCGACGATGCGAATTCTCGGAATGATCCTGCCGGCTCTACTCATGGCCACGCCGGCCGCCGCGATCGAACCGAATACGAGCTGTATCCGCTTCGAGAACATCGGCCACAAGCCGCAGCCAAGTGAAGGTCATGTCGATGTCTCATGGAAGGTCGATGCGACAAACACATGCACCAAAGCCGAAACGATCACCTTCGAGATCGAATTCCTCGATGCCGATGGGTTCCGGGTGCATTTGACCCTGCAAGAATCCGCTTGGATCAAAGCAGGACAAACCAAGACGTTGCGTGGGATTAACGAGTATCGAGAAGGTCAAAATCGACCGTATTGCGACGGTCAATGTGTTGGTAGGGTAATGACCGGATACGAGCCGGGGATCCGTCCTACCGTCCGTCCTCGTGCAGGATCGGGCCGCCGGTCGCCGTGGACGTGGCCGCCGCGGGGTGATGGTAGTGCTCGTACTTGTAACC
>JBOHRM010001053.1:0-8460 GCA_050732715.1 Longimicrobiales bacterium | reverse complement strand
CTCCACAGCAGACCGAGACCCCATACGTCACTCATTCAACCGTCCCGCCTTGGCGCGAGCCGCGCTAGGCTACGGTTCAGGCGGATAGTTGATGAACCCACCCGTGTAGCGGTACTTTCCGCCGGTGCTCGGCTCCACGCGGAAGCGAAGGTCGCTCGCGTACTGGCACGGATCCAATCCGCCCGGGCACCACTTTGCGTCGCTGGAGAAGATCTTCCAGACCATGAGGTGGCCTGGCTGGGTGGTGTGGTTGCTGGCGTTCCACCAGTTGCCGTTGAGAGGGTTTCTGTAGTAGCGACGGACACGCACGGTGTTATCGTACGCCCTCACGCGAATCCGACCCTCATGCGCGCCCTGAACGCCCTGCACGCTCGCGGTCCGCTGCGCATTGCCGCCGAGCAGACCCGAGCACCACTGATGAGTCTGGAAGAAGTCGTCGCCGCCGCCGTCGATCCAATCCTCGATCTTGCTGCACTGATTGGCTTCAAAAGAGGCTTGGCTCCCTGTTGAGAGGCCGATCGTGGTCGCTAGCGACGTCGAGCCGTTCGCCGGCCCGGCCCTCGGGTCGACATACTTCACGATCTCGCGCGTGAGCTCGCGGCCGGACTTGCTTTCGGCCGCGTGCTCGAGGATTTCGGGCACGGCCACATCGTCGGGCGTGATCGCGAGAAAGTGCTCGAGCGCGGTCGTGGCATTGACCTCCACCTCGGCGCCCGCGCGCGACATGACGAACACCGAAGTCCGGCCCCCCGCGTCGGCGCAGAACGCGTTGTAGGCGCTCTCATCGGTGACCACGGTGGCCAGGTGCTGCTCGCCGTCGCAGGGCGGTTCGGTCACGCCGTAGCGTGCGAGCTGAACACCGGCCGGATCGGTGCCATCACCTTCCGCCACGCCAGCGACATCATCGGTGTCTTCACAAGCGCCGACCAGCAGCGAGAGTGTCGCGGCGAGCGTCGGGATGAGCATTCTCTTTCGCATTTCTTCCTCCGTTATCCGAGCGTGTGCGGTGGTGGTGGGTCGCCGCCTGACCGGGATCAGCGCCGTGGCGATCGACCCGTCGAATCGACGGCCATCACTCTGGTTAT
This sequence comes from Longimicrobiales bacterium, assembly GCA_050732715.1. Classification (GTDB taxonomy): domain Bacteria; phylum Gemmatimonadota; class Gemmatimonadetes; order Longimicrobiales; family RSA9; genus JBOHRM01. The sequence goes on along the minus strand of JBOHRM010001053.1, from coordinate 7,375 downwards.
CGGGAATGCGATCGAGATCGGGTCACGGCGGGCGAGGAGGACGTGGCAACCGCCCGAGTCCGGACGAACACTTACTACGACGGGGACCGTTGCCGCTGCCACGCCCAGCATCGATTCGTTCGTCCAACCCGAGACACCTGCGCTGGCCAAGAGCATATGGATCGAGCTTTCGGACGTGTCCTACGAGGAGATACGAACGGAGAAGCGGTATCGCGGAAACGAATCCGGGACTGTTCGCGCGCAGTCGACAAACCGGGACGATCGCGTTGACCGGCTCGCGACAGCGCGGCGCCACCGAGCCGAGCACTGCTTGCGAGGTGGCGCCGCGATATCACGTTGGAAGAGTCCCGCCGCACCAAGGACATGTCGAGCTCCGATGCCGCGAGCTTGTGCGCGCGCCCTTCGTCAACCAATCCCGCCGCGGTCGCCAGTGCGCCGAGGTAGCCGTGGGCAAGTGCGAGCACGCGCAGCTGCCGGTGATTCGTCGTATCAATGTCGACGATGGATTGCCGGACTCGCAGCGCTGCGCGCTGGTGCTCGAGCGCGGATAAGAGGTCACCCGCCGCGGTCTCCGTTACTGCCACGTTGTTGTAGGCAGCCGCGAGCGCGGACTGGTATTCGAGGTTTTCCGATTCCAGCTCGACCAGCCGCTCGTTCAGCTCGAGGGCCAGTCGGTACGCCTCGATCGCTTGCTCGAGATCACCGAGGGCCTGGTGCGCCGACCCGATGTTGCCGTGGGCTGCGCTCAGCTCGAGCAGGGTTCTCGGGTTGTCGGGCACATTGCGTGCGAGCCGCTCCACAGTATCGCGTTGGCGACGCCAATACTCGAGACTGCCGATCGCATCGCCCTGCGAATAGCGGAGGTAGCCCAGGTAGAACTGGCTCGCGCCCAGGCTGAGCTGCCAATCGCCGTTCAGCGAATCGCGCTCGGCTAAGCTTTCCGCAAGCACCAGCGACTCGCCGAAGGTCCGCATGGCTGCTTCCCGGTCGCCCTGCTCGGACTGGACCCGACCCAGGAGCCGCAACGCGTCGGAACGGCGGGCCAGCTCGTCGTCGCTGAGCTGATCGGGCGGTACCGCTGCGAAGTATTCGAGGGCCCGGCTCGCAACCTCGCGGAGCGCGTCGAGGCGGCCGATCAGTCTCAGCTTGCCGCGCAAGTCACCCAGCATGAATCCGATCAGCTCTTCCGCCTGTCCTTGGCGGACCTTCACGATCGCGTGCGTGCGGCCGAGCTCGTGCGCCTGAAGCAGCGTGGCGGCCGTGAACGCCGCGGCCAGCAATCCCAGCGCGGCCGAGAGACCGACCGCCAGCCTTTGCCGGCGCACGAATTTGCGCGCGCGGTACACCATCGACTCGCTGCGCGCGACGATCGGGTGACCACTCAGATGTCGCCCAATATCCGCCAGGAGCTGCTCGGCCGATTGGTAGCGTCGCTCGGGTTCCGCGGCCAGCGCCTTCAACGTGATCGTGTCGAGATCGCCGCGCAGTCGGCGGCGCAATCGCTCGGGCGTTGTACCGCGTCGTTCCGCTATGTCCGCCGGAGTCGCCGGCTGCCGCTCGTCTGGGCGAGATGGCAGCGGGCGTCCGACAACCGAACTGGGGCGCTCAATCTCAGAGGCCATATCCTGTCGGAGCAGCTTCGCCTCAGGCGATCGTGCGTTTCGATCTCCCGGCCGGCGGCCGGTCAGCAACTCGTAGAGCACGACGCCCAGTGCGTAGACATCGCTCGCCGTGGTCACCGGCCGACCGGTTAACTGTTCGGGCGAGGCGTACTCGGGAGTGATGGGCCGCAGCTCGGCACGGGTCTCGACGGCAGCGTCCGAATCCGAGGAACCGAGCACTTTGGCGATCCCGAAGTCGAGCAGCTTCACCGTCCCGGCGGCATCCACCAGGATGTTCGAGGGCTTGATGTCCCGGTGTACCACCAGGTTGCGGTGGGCGAATTGCACGGCCTCGCAGATCGTCTCGAAGAGCCGCACGCGTTCGTCGAGCGGAAGCTTGCGCTCATCGCAATAGGCCGTGACCGGTCGCCCCTCGATGTGCTCCATCACGAGATAGGGGCGGCCGTCCTCGGCCGCGCCGCCATCGTACAATCGAGCGATGTTCGGATGCTCCAACGAAGCCAGGATCTGGCGTTCGTAGCGAAAGCGACGGAGCACTTCCTCCGTGTCCATCCCTCGCTTGACCAACTTGAGCGCGACCCGCTTCTCGAACGCATCGTCTGCTCGCTCCGCCAAGAAAACCGCGCCCATACCACCGCGCCCGAGCTCCACCAGGATCCGGTATGGTCCGATTCGTCCGCCGGGCGGCACCCCCCCGGCATCCTCCTCACGTATCTCCGCCCGGAGTCGGGATAAAAGGGGCTCGGCGTATTGCGAGACCGATTCACCGATCAACGACTCCGCCGCCTGCATGTCATCGAGGAGCCGCTCGACCTCGCGCCGCAACTCTGGATCGTTCCCGGTGGTCTCTTCCAGAAACGCCTGGCGCTCACGCGGAGACCGCTCCAAGGCGGCCGCGAACAGCGCGTCGACCTGCTGCCACCGTTCGGGTGAAAGACCACGGGCCAGCATTGCGATTCCTCGTGTCCTAGCGGTCCGAGTCCCGCGCTTTCCCGCCGCCTTGCATGGCCCGAAACAGCCACGTTCGAGCCCGCGTCCAGTCACGCTTGATGGTCCTCACGGAAGCACCGGTGATCTCAGCAATCTCCTCATAGGTGAGTCCGCCGAAAAACCGGTACTCGACGAGCTGCGCGAGCCGGGAACTGAATCGGAAGAGTTGTTCGAGCGCGTCGTCCAAGTCGAGCAGGTCGGCTCCGGCTGCGTCAGCCGGAACCTCCACCTCGTCCAGGGACAGCTCGATAGCGGGCCCACCGCGTTTCTTCGCGCCGCGGCTCCGCGCGTGGTCGATGAGAACGAACCGCATCGCACGGCTCGCGAGTGCATAGAAATGGCCCCCGTCGTTCCAACGAACGTCCGCCCCGCCGATCAGGCGGAGATACGCCTCGTGAACCAGGGCGGTAGTGTTGAGCGTTTCTCCAGCGCGTTGACGCGACAGACGGTGATGCGCTGCCCGCTTGAGCTCTTCGTACGTTGACCCGAACAGCTGATCGATCGCCTTCCGCTCACTCGCCTGCGCGGCGATGAGGAGTTTCGTGTCGCCCGTCGATTCAGACATTCGCGGAGTTGGTGTGGCGATCGACCATCGAATCGGTGAACCCGGTGAACCCTCCAATCATCTTTGTTAGCGGAAAGGCGATCGCGATCCGGACATCGCAGCGGCTACCTGCTCCCTCAGCCTGGCCGCCCGGGTGAGGAGGTCATCGCGTTCCGGCAGGTTCGTCGCTCGCTCTGCCAGCGCCGCGAAGCGCCATTTCGTGGATCCTTCACTGGCCGCGGCCGCGCTCGGCGCGACGCACGAACGCCTCCTGAAGGATCTCGAGCTCTTCGCGTTCCTGTATACTAGACCGAGAATCCGTTCCCGAGCGGCGGCGGGCGGGACCGCGAAATGGAAAGAGTCATCTCGCCAAACGCGGCACGTGGCTCGCCAGCGGCGGCGATCCCGAGCAGCAATATCGTGACGGCGGCGAGCGTCGGCGCATCGGCTACCCCGCCGCTACCCTCAACGTGTCGAGAAAATCGGCGAGTGTCTCCAGGTTCGACCGGAGCAACTCCACGCTCATCGCGTTCTTCGCTACGCCGAACGCGCCCTCGATGGCGGCGACCATGAACGAGGCGACGCGGTGCGCGTCCACCTCCGGTCGCAAGAAACCACGCGCCTGCGCGCGTGTGAGTCCGCCGGCGAATTCGTCGATCCAGGCCTCGAGCACGGTGGCGACGCGGGCGCGGAATGCCTCGTCCAGCGGCGACAGCTCCTGTGCCAGGTTGTTGAGCGGGCAGCCGAGCTCGACGCCACCGGCTTCGAAGTCGTCGGCGCGGCGGCGCAACGCGTCCTGGATCGCGCGGATCGGGTCGTCCGCATCGCTGCGGAGCGCCTGCCGGAGCGGCTCCAGGTAGGCGGCCAGCAGCGGCTCCCGGATGACTTCCTCGACAACGGCGTGGCCGAGTGCGGCCTTTTTGGGGAAGTGATGGTAGAGGGCGCCCTTGGTCACGCCGGCGCGCGCGGCGATGGCGTCCAGGCTCGACGCCCGGAAGCCGTGGAGGTGGATCTCCTCGAAAGCGGTGAAGAGTATCTTTTGTCGGGTTTCGTCGGGAGCGCGGGTGCGGGTTCTCTTAGTCATGAGATCATACTCGATTGTGGGCGAGCGTGGGGGATGGTTGATCCACCGCTCGTCGGGTGCTCTCGACCTTCGAGGGCCGGGTCGCCTCCCTCGCGCTCGCGCTCGCCCGATGCCGTATCAATCCTTCCGTATCGCGATCAGCGGATCGACGCGGGCGGCGCGCATCGCGGGAACGGCGCACGCGGCGAGGCCGACGCTGATCATGACGACGGTGACGCCGGCAAGCGCCAGCGGATCGCTCGGCGCAACGCCGAAGAGCAGCCCCTCGAGCAGCCAGCCGGCGGCGAAAGCGCCGAAGATGCCGAAGACGGTCCCCGCCCCGAGCAGCAATGCGCCGTCCGCCAGGACCATGCGGAGCATCCGTCCGGGCGCGGCGCCGATGCTCATCCGGATGCCGATCTCGTTCGTGCGCTGCCCGACGAAGAAGGAGAGCACTCCGGCCAGGCCGACCGTGGATATGACCAGCGCAAGCGCGCCCAGCGCGCCGACCAGCAGCGTGTTCAGTCGCTCCGAGGCTATGATCTCCTGGCGGATCTGCTCCAGCGTCGCCACGCGCAGCACCGGCTGCTCCGGCGCGAGCTCGTTGATGATCCGCTGCACGCGCGGGGCGAGGCTCGGGGCGCCGTCGGCGCGGATCACGAACGCGCCCGGGAAATAGCCGAGGTCGTTCTGCGTGAGCGGTTGGAACAGGATCGGCGGCGGCGGCGCCTGCGGGCCGTCGTCGCGTGTGTTCTCGACGATGCCGACCACCGTCCGCCAATCCTCCTCCATCCCGATCGCCGACAAGACCTCGCCCGTCCACGTGACGCGCCGGCCCAGGGGATTCTCGTCGCCGAAGAGCCGCTCCGTCAGCGCCTCGTTCAGGATCGCGACGCGCCCGCTCTCCGGGCCGTCCGTCTCCCGGAACGCGCGGCCGGCGATGATCTCCATCCCCGTGGCCTCGAAGAAGCCGGGCGTCGCGGTGCGGTACTCGGCCATGGGGATCGGGGTTCCGGGCTCCAGCGGCCGCCCCTCCGCCTTGACCTCGAGCCCGACCTGGTTGCCGCGCAGCGGAACGCTGAGCCCGACACCGACCTCCCGCACCCCGGGCAGCTCGGCGATCCGACGCTCCATCTCCTGCTGTAGCGCCACGATCTCCATCATCGAGCGGCTTTCGTGGTCCGCCGGCGATTCAAGCGTGAGCGTATCGTGGACGTCGACGCCGGTCTCCACCGCGTTCAGCCGCATCAGCGTGCGGCCGAGCAGCCCCGCCGCCGTCAGCACCGTAACGCTCGCCGCGATCTGGGCCACGATCAGCCCGCGTTGGACCCTGCGACGGCCCCCCGTCGTACGCGAACCCGAACGCGTGAGCACCGCCGCCGCCATCTCCCGCGACGCGAGCGATGGGGCGAGGGCGAACACGACCGCCGCGCCGCTCGCGACCAGGAGCGTGAAGAGCAGCACGCCGCCGTCCATGCTGATCTCGCTCGCCCGCGTCGTGAAACGCGCCGCGAAGCCGACCAGCAGGTCCAGGCCCACGTAGGCGAGCACCAACCCGAGGCCGGCGCCCAGCGCCGCCAGCACGCCGGTCTCCGCCAGCAGGATGCGACGCAGACGGCCGCGGTCTGCGCCCATCGCCCAGCGCACCGCGAACTCGCGGTCCCGTCGCAGGTTGCGCGTGAGCACCAAGTTCGCGACGTTCGCACACGTCGTCAGCAGAACAAGGCCGGCCGTCGCCAGAAGCAGGTACAGCGTCAGGCGCGCCTCGGAAACGAGCGCGTCGCGCAGCGGCGTGATCGACACCGCGTAGCCCGCGGCCGGGTCGTAGTGTTCGGGATATTCGCCGTAGATGCGCTCCGCGATCCGGTCGATCTCGGCTTGCGCGCGCTCGATCGTCGCGCCCGGCGGCAGACGCGCGAACACATCCGTCATGCGATGCGACCGGCCGTGCACCATCGTCGCATCCAGGTGGTGCGGACTCGTGACCACGTTCACGAACACGTCTGTCTCACCCGGGAACGGCGGCGCCGGTTCGAGCACGCCGATGATCGTCACCGAGCGGCCGTTCATCCGCACCACCTCGCCGATCGCACCCGGGTCGCCGCCGAACCCGCGCTGCCAATAGCCGTACGTCAGCATCAGCACCGGGGCCGCCGCCGCCCCCTCGTCCCCCGGGCCGATCGCACGGCCCAGCACCGGGCTCAGTCCCATGACCTCGAAGAAGTTGCCCGTCACGATCCCGGCTTGCACCTGCACCGGGTTGCCGGCCCCTAGCATCGTGAACGGCATCGCCGAGAACTCCGCGAAACCGTTCAGCGACCGCGACGCTTCCCGGAAATCGATGATCTCCGGGACCGAGAACTTCGCGTCCGCCACCCCGGCCAGCTCGGCCGACTGCTGGAGGTAGACGATGTCGTCCCCGCCCTCGTGCGGTAGCGGGCGCAGCAACACGCCCCGGAACACGCTGAAAATCGCAGTGTTCGCGCCGATCCCAAGCGCGAGCGTCAGGACCACCAGGAGCGAGAAGCCGGGCGCCTTCAGCAGCGAACGGATCGCGTACCGCATACAGCCTCCGCAAGGGTCAGGGTGGAGCATCGCCGGTCACCGGGCGTGCATACCGGCCGACCGGTATGTAATATCACGGCGGACGGGTGGAGTCAAGGATCGTCGTATCGGGCGCCCTCAGGGGTGGCTAGCCGTATGCGATCGTGACCGTCGGTAAGGCTACCTCCCGAGTGGTTTGCACTCATTGGGCCATCCGGTTGACAGCTCGAAGTTCGCCGGGTTGAAGCCTGTTTCAGCTACCTGCTCGATTCGAGCCCGAGTCTCGTCATCCGGAATTGCGTCTATCAGCACCTACGAGGCCGCTAGTCCTCGTGAGGCGACCTTTAGGCGACCTTGGGCATGAAAAAAGGCCCTCCGTTGTGATGACGAAGAGCCGAAAATTGTTGGGAGAGTAAGATAGCAGGGGGGAGACTCGAACTCCCAACCGACGGATTATGACTCCGCTGCTCTGCCAATTGAGCTACCCTGCCACAGGTCTTGAAAAATAGCGATCTCGCGGACGAACATCAATTCTTACCCGACTTTACCCGACCGCTACGACGGCCACACCGGCCTAGCGCAAGCATCAATACACCACGGCCCGTACCGGAC
>JBOHRM010001052.1:0-3360 GCA_050732715.1 Longimicrobiales bacterium | reverse complement strand
ACGGACGGCGGACGGGCGGTTCCACGGTATCGATGCGACGACGCAGGCGCCGGACACGTACGATCCGGACACGGCGCCGCAGGCCGACTACGGCTACCCGACGGTCGGCGTGCCCGGCGCGGTGGCGGGCCTGGCGAAACTGTTGGATGAGCACGGCACGCTGCCGCTCGAGACGGTGATGGCGCCGGCGATCCGACTGGCGCGTGACGGGTTCGCGCTGCTGCCGGGCGAAGCAGCGCGGCAGGGTTCGGCGGCGGAGGAGATCGCGGAGTTCGAGGGATCACGCGCGTCTTTTCTGAAGTCTGACGGTTCGACCTACGCGGCGGGAGACCGTTTCGCGCAGGAGGACCTGGCGCGCACGCTGGAGCAGCTTTCCGCGCAGGGCCCCGACGTGTTCTATCGTGGCGCAATCGCGGAGCGTATGGCGGCGGATGTCGAAGCGCACGGCGGTGCGCTCACGCGAGCGTCACTCGCCGCGTATCGTGCGGAGGACGCGCGCGTGGTGCGGGGCGATTATCGCGGCTACGAGCTGGTCGGCACGTTCACGCCGGCTTCGGGTGCGACGACGATCGAGATCCTACACATCCTCGAGCACTTCTCGCTCGCGGACGCCGATGGTGCGACGTGGGCGGCGGTCGTGGCGCAGGCGGTCGCGCTCGGCTTCGAGGACAGGCGCGAGCTGGATGGTGATCCGCGGGCCGCCGAGTCGATGGTCTCGAAGGAGCGCGCCGCGCAGCTCGCCGCGCGCATCCGGCTACCCGCGGCCGTGCCCGCGCCGCCCGCCGAAGCGTGGGTGCCGGTCGATAGCGGATTGGCAGGTCTCGCGGCGGGTCGTCTTGCTTTCGCGGGCGCGGCGACGGCCGGCGTGGTCAGGCTCCCATGGACAGGGCCGGCGGCGCCGGACGACGACGGGCATACGACCCATCTCTCGACGGCGGACGCCTCTGGGATGGCCGTGGCGCTCACGCAGACGATCGGCCCGTCAATGGGGTCGAAGGTCGCGACGCCGGGTCTCGGCTTCCTGTATGCCGCGACGCTGGGCGGCTATCTCGGGCGCGTCGAACCGGGCGAGCGCGCGTCGTCGAGCATCTCGCCGCTCATCGTGCTGCGCGATGGCGAACCGGTGCTCGTGCTGGGCGCGGCGGGCGGCGCACGCATCGTATCCGCCGTCGTTCAAGCGGTGGTCCGCGTCATTGACGGCGGCATGACGCTTGAGGAAGCGCTCGCGGCGCCGCGCGTCCACGCTTCGGGCGAGACGGTCGATCTCGAGACCACCCCCGGCATCGGCTGGCGCGCCGAGGTGGCCGAGGCGGTGCGAGGCATGGGATTCGAGGTGCGCGAGACGGCCCGGGAAGGCGCGTTCGGCCGCATCCACGGCATCGCGCGCCGTGATGGCGTGTGGATCGGCGCTGCGGATCCGGACTGGGAGGGCGCCGCCATCGCTCCGCGCGTCCCTCAGTGACCGCCGGCGTCGTCGTCGTCCCGGCGGGCGACGGGCAAGCTGTCCTCTCCTTCGTGCTTTTCACGTTATAGCCATCGGAGCACCATTCTCCGCCGCGCGGTGTCCTCGATGACGCCGCGACGGCGCATATCCATATGAATGGGTACCGGCTTCGGCGCGCGAGCGGCGGTCCGATTGTGGGTCGCCGGACCGAGCCGGGCGCGGGAGCCTGTTCGGAGCGCTCAGCGATTCCCCGCGGTCCGACCGGCCGCGGCCGGGCGGGAGGTTGAGCATGCGTGTTCTCGTCGTCGGCGACATCCGCCTCTTCCGCGATGGCCTCGCCCACTACCTGCGGCGCGTGCCGAACGTCTCGGTGGCCGGAGTCGCGAAGACGCGGGCGGACGCGGTCTCGCAATGCCGCGAAGTGAAGCCTGACATCGCGCTGGTCGACATGGCGATGCCGGAGAGCATGCGGGTGGTGCGCGAGATCGGTGAGGTCGGTGCAGGAGCCCGCGTCGTGGCGCTCTCCGTGCCCGACGATGACGGCGCCGTCATCGCGTGTGCCGAGGTGGGCATCGCGGCGTACGTGGCCCGCGAGGGCTCGCTCGATGACCTGATCGCGACGCTACACAGTGTGATGCGGGACGAAGCGCTGGTCTCGCCGCGGATCGCGGGTGCGCTGCTGCGGCGGCTCGGCGACGTCGCGACGGGTCGGACAATGTCGACGGCGGCGTCCCCCCTCACGCAGCGCGAGGAGGAGATCGCGGCGCTGGTCGCTGATGGTCAATCGAACAAGCAGATTGCGCGCTCCCTGCACATCCGGCTTCCCACGGTGAAGAACCACGTCCACAATATCCTCGAGAAGCTCGACGTCGGCCGCCGGACCGATGTCGCACGCCGGCTCGCCCGGCCGGGACCGGCGGCGAATCCAGCGGGACCCGGGTGGCAGCGAACCGGATCCAGATCTGTCGATGAACCCTCCATGAATCCAGGGAACCATCGCTTTGGCGTGGGCGAGGCCCGAGAGTCGAGCGTGCTGGTGATGGATCACGCGACCGGCGATCGGTGACATCGTCACACGCGTTGTGATGGCGGGTTGCACCCGTCGCGGCGCAAGGCAAAGGGCTGTTGGAGACTTCGGATCACACGAGCGCCGGCCCATCCGGCCTGCTGTCCAGCCTCGCCCGGCTCGACACGTTGTTGTGCGCGGCCGCCGCCCGTGTCCCGCTGATCTACGGCGCGGAAGCGGCGACCGATCGGTTTCGCGGCCTGTACATCAGCGCCGACGAGGTCGGCCGTTTGCTCGAGCGCCCGCCCGGTGCGCCGCTGTTCGCGGAAGGCGCCGATTCGTGGGAGCGAGCCGAAGCGGCCGAAGTCGAGACCGCGGCCGCCACCGGCCCGGAGCCGACGCGGTTGAGCTGGCTCGCGGCGACCTACGGGCTCACCTCGTTCGATCTGGACATCCTGGTCCTCGCGCTGGCGCCCGAGATCGACGTGCGGTACGAGAGGATCTACGCCTATCTGCAAGACGACGTCACGCGCCGCCGTCCCACCGTCGACCTCGCCCTTGCGCTGCTGGCCGACGACGCACACGACCGGCTGGTCCGGCGCTGGCACTTCGCGCCAGGCGCGCCGCTAGTCCGGGAACGACTGGTCGAGCTGGTGGCGGACTCGGGCCACCCCGCGCCCACGTTTCTGGCCCACGCGATTCGCGTCGATGAGCAGGTCGTGAACTTGCTGCTCGAGCAAGACGTGTTGGACACGCGGCTCGCGCCGTTCTGCCGCGTGGACGCGCGCACCGACGCGCATGTGCTCGTCGCTACATCGCCCACGTTGATCGAAGCGCTGGCCCGGCGCGTGCGCCGTGCGAGGGACGCGCGCGAGGCGCTGCGGCTCGAGATCGTCGGCCCGTCCGGCTC
>JBOHRM010001051.1:0-2401 GCA_050732715.1 Longimicrobiales bacterium | reverse complement strand
GTTCGGGCCAATCGAGGACTGGAACGGCACGTGGGCGGGTTACTACAAGCGCAAGGCGATCGATCCCGCGGTCGACCACCAGTACGTCGCGCAGGAAGTGCCGTGGGTGTTCATTCGCTTCGCGGAGATCCTGTTCAACCACGCCGAGGCGTCGATCGAGCTGGGCGACGACGCGGAGGCGACCCAGGTGCTCAACCTGGTCCGGACGCGGGCGGGGATGCCGGGCATTGAGGCGTCATTGCCTGGCTCGACGCTCGAGGAGGAGTTCCAGAACGAGAAGCGGATCGAGATGGCGTTCGAAGAGTCGCGCTACTTCGACGCGCGCCGTTGGATGATCGCCCCGGAAATGTTCGGCGAAGACGCGAAGGGGATCGACATCACCGTCAAGGCCACCGATTACCTCGACCGCGGCACGTACTTCGATTACACGTACACGATCATCAGCGTCGAGGAGCGGGAGTGGCTCGACAAGATGTACTTCTTCCCGATCCATCGCGACGAGATCAATCGTAACCCGCTGCTGGTGCAGAACCCGGGTTACTGACGAGCGTGAAGGGAACGCCTGCCCGGAGTGTGCGCGCGGCGCGATCCGGGCAGGCGTTCGCATTTCGAGGCGGGTCGCTTCAACCACAACAAGGGCCGGCCTGTTCGACGTCTCGGGAGCGGACCTATTCGCCAAGTGCCAGATTCCGCCCGGACGGAAGTCCAGCGAGCACTCGACGATCGGACATTCCGGCGGACCCCACCACTGGGCGAGTTTGCGCGCGTCAGCGAACGCATTGAACACCACCGACGGAGAGAACTCGAAGACCCGTGTGAAGCCGATGCCGCCCTCGCGGCGGATGATTGTGGTCGAACGTTCATTCTCCGCCGTCCGCCTGCAGGATTGCGTCGAGTCGGGAGAGCCGACCGGTCCAAACCGCTTCGAAATGGCTGGCCCATGAGAGAAGGGCGAGAAACGCTTCCGGGTCCAGGCTGCAATGCCGGCGCTGGGCCTCCGCCCGCCGGGCGACGAATCCCGCGCGCTGCAGCACAGTCAGATGCTTCGACATCGAAGGCATCCCGACGTTGAGATCGGTCGCGAGCTCAGACACGGTGGCATCCGACTCCAAGAGCCGCTCGAGGATCTGAAGACGAACCGGATCCGCCAACGCCGCGAAGGCACCGCCGATTCCTCGCGGTTGATTGTTTCCGCTCTCGGAAATTGCCATACAAGGAAAGTAATGGCTCACCGCTCGCTGTCAACCGGCGTGCCGAAGCCTGCCCATGTGATCGTGGACGATCTTTGTCACGCATTGCCCGCCATCGACCCAAGGAATCGCGGTTCTCTCCCATAGACGGTCGGCGTATTGCCGCCGGGGCGCGGGTCCTCAGCCTCGCGGATAAACGGCCGTTCCCTTGGGCATGCGCTGGGCGACGTGCGAATGTCGTATCGACGGGTCCGCCGATCGTCTTGGGGTCAGGAGGCGCGTGACGCGCTCCGCCAACCCATCCCAGAACGGAGGAGTTCGATGACAGCGACAACCAAGCCCAAGCCGATCCCCGACACGTACCGCCGTGTCACGCCGTGCCTGGTGGTGCGAGGTGGTACCGCGGCGCTCGACTTCTACGCGGAGGTGTTCGGGGCGACGGAGCGCATGCGCTTCATGGGTCCCGGCGGAACGGTAGCGCACGCCGAGATCGAGATCGGGGATTCCGTCATCATCGTCGAAGACGAATCCCCGGAGCGGGGTACGAAGCCGCCGCCGCCCGGCGGTGTCGAGGGCTCGTCGTCGTTTCTCTTCATCTACGTCGAGGACGTGGACGCGGTCGTGGCGCGAGCGGTCGAGCTCGGCGCGGAGCTCCAGCGTGCGCCGGAGAACCAGTTTTACGGCGACCGTGACGGCTGCATCGTCGACCCGTTCGGTCACATTTGGACCGTGGCGACGCACCTAGAGGATGTGGGCCCGGAGGAGATGACGAGACGGGTTGCGGCGCTGCAGGAACAGGCGTCGTCGTACTGATGAACGGAGTTAAGGCATGAAGTACGTGTTGTTGTTCGTGGACACGGAGGAGTTCAGCGAGAAGCTGGAGGCCATGGGCGAGGCCGAGCGGGAACGGGCGTTCCAGCGGGTCCACCAGTGGATGGCTGAACATGCGGGCCGAATCCGCGGCGGGAGTAAACTGCAGGCGCCGGACACGGCGACGACGGTGCGGCTGGATGGCGGTGAGCCGATCATCACGGATGGGCCTTTCGTGGAGGGCAAGGAGGTGGTGAGCGGCTTCGTCGAGATCGATGTCGCGGATCTGGACGAGGCGCTCCGAATGGTGAAGACCTGGCCGGGCTGTCCGGTCGTCGAGATTCGACCCATCGAGTCGTGACGCAGGGGACCGAAGCTTCGCATGTTGAGCTGGCCCGCGT
>JBOHRM010001050.1:0-1453 GCA_050732715.1 Longimicrobiales bacterium | reverse complement strand
GGCATTCACCTGCGACGGCACCACCGCCGACGAACCAGATGCTGCGAAAATTCGGCTTCAGCCGTTCTTGCACGAAACGCCGAAGATCGCCCGCGTAGAACTCAATGGTACTTCGAGTCCTCGGGAGCTCGCGACGAGTCAGCACGAAGGTCGGCGTCGCGCCGTAGGACCACCCCAGGCCCTTGGCCTCGAACGCCAGCGCGGTCTCATAGGTTCGCGACCCCATGACATAGCAGTCGATCGTCCGGAGAAACGCGGCGACGGCCTCCGGCGCCATCACCTCGCCGCTGTCGAAACGGTCGGCCGTCTCCAGCCAGTCAACGCCCCCGTCGTTCCGAGCGATGAAGCCGTCGAGGCTCGCCGCCATGTGGATCGTGACTCGGCCGTCAACGTTCGCCATTATCTCGCTCCGAGGTACAGTGCGTCGGAGAGCAGCATTGCGCGGGCCATTAGCGAGATCGCGTTCATGATAACGGTCGTCTCGGGAATAAGGTGATCACAACTACCTGTTCCAGTTGCGGATCGAGTTCAACGACGATGGTCTGCGAATCACGAACGGATCGCGGCCTTCGTCGGCCACACCCATCGCGCCGTGTTCCCTGCCGTCAGTTGACGTCGCGTTCCGCGTCCCAGCGCGCATGGGGTGCGAGTGCGGAGCGGTCGAGCAGTGAACGTTCGAACAGGCGTTGGGCCTCCTCGGCTCGCCCCATCTGGGACAGGATTCTGGCGAGCGTATAGTCGCTTGTGGCATCCGGCTGTCCCCAGCTGCGCGCCTCGATGGAGGCGTCGAGAGCCTCCGTGAGCTCGCCGCGTGTCCAATGCACCCAAGCCAGCACTTCCAGGGCCTCGACGGACCGTCTCTCGGCCAGGTCCCGCAGGATGACATCGAGCGCTTCATCGCGCCGATCGGCACGGCTCGATAAAAACAGCGCGAGCTCGTGCGCCTGAAGCGCGCGCGCCCGCGGACTAGAGACGAGGTCCAGAAAGTGGGTCTCGTATCGGGCGGCACCCTCCTCGTCGCCCAGCGCCCGCAGCACCTCGGCCAGCCGCAGATACAGGTCGGGATGCGCGCCGGTAACGATGCGGCGGTACAGCTCGGCGGCCCGCTTCCACTCGGAACGCCGGTAGGCCACCGCCGCCAACCCCTCGATGGCTGGCAGGAATGCAGGCTGGGTCTCGAGCGCTCGGTGGTACCCGGCGGCCTCGCGGTCCAAGTCGCCCGCTGCGCCTCCCAACTCGCCCAGGATCGTCTCGCACCACGCGACGAGCTGGCGGCGCACGGCTCGGGAGCGCAGCCGGCGACATGCAGGCTCGAAACGAGCGAACGCCTCATCGTGGGCACCGTGCGCCTCGAGGTACCGCGCCTGCCTGAGACGGGTGGCAAGCGCACCCGCGTGTGTCTCGAGCAGCGTTGTGAGCGTCCTTGCCGCCTCCTCATACTCGCCGGCGGCGA
>JBOHRM010001049.1:0-2229 GCA_050732715.1 Longimicrobiales bacterium | reverse complement strand
CCGGACGGCGGGATGAATGAATAGCAAGGAGTTCACCGCTCTCCTCGCCGAGCTTTTCGGTCAGGGCAGCTGGCCGAAGCCACTCCACCTCCTGCACGGTGCTTCCTTGGTCGACGGGGGGAATCCTCTACCCACCGCGGCGCGTCGCGTAAGCACGAGCGCCAACCGCATCGCTCACGTGTGCGCCGCTGACGATCGTGTACTGACAGTTCTCGGCTCGAGTCCTACCGAAATCGATACGAAGCACCGGCAGCGCGCGGCGAGTACGCTCGGTCAGCTCCTTCTGGGTCGCGCCGCCGAACTGGCGTTCGAGGCGATCTATCGCGACGAGATGCACTCGCACGAACTCGAACTCCGCGATCTGCGGGAGTCGCGGACGGATACGGACTATCGGCTCTACAACGGGAGGGGGCATGCGGTCTACCGCATCAACATCAAATTCCACGGCGCCTTGTTCCAGCGCGCCGCGGAACTAGTCGGGCTCCAGCCCGAGAATTGCTTCGCTCTCGCCACCTACAAGATCCACGGTGCGCTACGAAAGCAGGTCGAGGAAGGGCTTCCCTACATCTTCGCTGTCGTCGGCGTCCGGTCGCTTTCCGGCGCGAACGCGGGTGCGCGGATCTCACAACGTTACGTCGACGCTCTCGCCCTCATGTATCAAGCTCCACGCGCCAAGTCCAAACGTGCGTTCGAAGACCGAATCATCGATCACCTCGCGGCGACGGATGCTCCTCCGTTCATCGACACCTATGAGCTCATCCGGCACGCGGATTGGTACATCATCTCGGCTCGCCGTGCCGACATGCTCGTCCGCGAGAAGCTGTACGACCGCGTCTTCGCCCTTCGGATCCCGCGGTTCGCGCAGCAGTTCCGCGGCGCGGAACTGGATATGCACTTCTCGCTCTCGCAGGATCTCATCCCGCTGACCGTGTTTCTCACCACCTTGCGCGAAGCCGGACAGGCGAAGGTCGTGACGTTCCTCGAGCGCGGCGAATTCTGACGCGATTAGGCGCCGGCGCGGCCGTGGCGGTCGTGGATGCCGGCGGCAATCCAGCGGGCCGTGGCCATGATGGTGAGTGAGGGGTCGACGGAGACGGAGCCGGGCAGCGCGGCACCGTCGGCGACATAGAGACCTTGCACCCGATGCGCCTCGCCGGTCGGGCCGGCGAAAGAATCGCGGGGGTCCGTGCCGAGCGGCGCGGTGCCGAGCAGGTGGCTGCCGGCGCAGAACTGCGCGTACGGCTGCACGGAGCGGAGGCCGATACTCTCGATCTCGCGCTCGTCGCGGATCACGGTGCCATAGACATCGGCGATCCAGACTTCGCGCGCGCCGGCCGTGAGAAAGATGCGGCTAGCGGTTTGGAGGTATTCGACGGCCTTGCGCTGGTCGACGCCGCGCACGTTGTACTCGGTTCGGCGGACGCCGTCACGGCCGAGGAAAACGCGGCCGGGGTTCGTCTCATCGATCACGGACATCAGACAGCCGAGCTGGCGATAGCGCGCCATACGTTCGGCGTGCGCGCGGCCGCTCTCCGGGAGCATCGCCGCGGTGATGCCGGGCGACTGGTGGCTGCACAGCATGATGTAGCCGCCGCCCGCGTAGTCGCCGTTCGCCGCGCGTTTCTCCTCACGGAACCCGTGCACGATGTACGCGCACGGGATGCCGGTCACGTTCTCGATCGGCCGGCCGAAGTCGGCCCACACGAAGTAGTGTGGGTTCACGAAGAGTCGGCGTCCGACCACGTCGTCATCGACGTTGCGCAGCAGCAGCTCGGCGGTGCCGAGCGCGCCGCCCGCGAGCACGACCAGCGGAGCAGTGACCTCGAAGCGTGCCCTCGCCTGCCTGGTGACCCGATCGATGAACACGCCGCGCACGCCTGACGCCTGACCGTTGACCAGGACCAGCTCGTCGACGCGCGCGTCGCTGTAGATGCGGCCGCCGCTCTTGGCGACGCGAGGGATGGTCGTGATGAGCTGCGAGGTCTTTCGGTTGTAGGCGCAACCGAACTGAGTCCAGCCGCAGCCAATGCAGTCGACTCGCGCGGTGGGCGTCGCGTGACCCTCGATGCCGAGGACTTCACAGCCTTTGCGCACGAGCCGGTTGTTCTCGTTGAACAGCTCTTCACCCGCGACCTGGATCCCGAGCTCGGTCTCGATCTGGCTGAAGTGCGGATCCAGAGCGGCAGGCGTCATCCAATCGAGCCCGTGCTCGCGGCGCCAGCGCTCGAG
>JBOHRM010001048.1:0-1129 GCA_050732715.1 Longimicrobiales bacterium | reverse complement strand
CTCGTTCTCGAGCACCGTGTAGCTCCGGCCGACGGAGCCGAGCTCCTTGCCTGTGTCCGTCCGGACGGTCACGTACGCGTGCCGGCTCTCGCGGAACTCGTCGCCAGCGGTGTTCGCGGCGTAGAACGTTGGTCGCCGCACGACCGTCGGATACTTCCCTCGGCGGCCTTGCCGCTCGCCCGTCCGCTTGACGCCAACCACCTCGCCGACCGCCGGCGGTCCGCCGCCCGAGCTCGGTGCGACCCAGGAATTCTGGAGCACCCTGTTCTTGTGCCAGATCATGACCCGCTCGCCCTGTTCCGCCAGGCGAGGATTGTCCTTCCGGCCGTCCTGGACGACGGCCTGCGCGATCAGCTCGACGGCAGTCCCGTGCAGCCTGCCATATTCGGTATCGATCGCACGGTACTCAAGCACGCGGCCGACGATCGCGGGCGTCTTTTGCGTCGGCGTCCACCACGGCAATGCGCCGAGATCTTCTGCGCTTTCCGTATCCTCGATGAACCTCTGCACGTCGTTACTCATCGTTCGTCTCCTTTCAGATTGCGCGCGTGGCCGGCTGCCCCACCCGGCTCCGTTCTGTTTGCACCACGGTTGGCTTATCCGGACTTACGGGTGACCGGAGGCACCTCACCCCGCCATATTCTCCAAGCCGCTTCTCGCCCCGGCAGGCCTCCGAAAAGCTGCCGACGCGCGCGGGCTCGTTATGCCGCTGTCGCGGCTGCCCGGATCTCGACCGGCTCTCCGAACACCCGCTCCCGCGGTGTGCGGTTGTACGAGTCTGTATCCAGCAGCCACGATTTGGTAAACGCTGCGGCTCGGAACACATGCCAGAGGCGCTGCGTGTAGTTCACGGGATGGAGCGTCGCACCGTTCGGGCGGACGTGGACGATCCCGAGCCGCTCGGCCTTCTCTGGCCCCCACTCGACGAGCGTGCCGATCCACGCCTCCTTCCCGCGCTGGCCGACCAGCCGCTTGTTCGCGATCGCGTATTCGGCGTTCGCGTAGGCGGCGAGCTGAACCGCATGCTCGCCGTAGATGCTTCCGGAGCTTTTCCAGTCGAATACGCCAGTGCAGCCATCTGTCCCCAATGCCCACAGATCGAGCGTGCCGGCGTACTCGAACCTCGGCG
>JBOHRM010001047.1:0-3578 GCA_050732715.1 Longimicrobiales bacterium | reverse complement strand
TCGAGGCACTGTGCCCCCGCGCCGATGGCGAGCAGGCGAAGGACTTCACGCCGGTGCATCGTGCTCCATCGGCGCAGCCACGTCGATCGAGAGGCCGAGCGTCTGCTGGATGTAATCGCGCGCCACGATCGCCGCATCTTTCGGCGTCGTCTCGGGCGTGACGACTCTGTCCAGCTCGACGATCGCCCAGCCGTCGAACGAAACGCGGTCGAGCGCGTCGAAGAACGCGGGCAGATCGACGGCGCCGCGCCCGAGCTCGACGAAACGGTACGAGCCCGGCCCTTCACCGGGCACGGGGCTCTCGAGATCCTTCACGTGCAGGAACAGCAGGCGGTCCGCGTACTCGCTCACGGCACGGACCGGATCGCCACCCGCCTGCCGGTAGTGCGCCATGTCCAGCTCGAGCTTGACGAAACGCGAGTCGGCGGCGTCGAGCACGCGCGAGACCTCGTCCGGCGCCTGGCCGAGGTTGCCCATGTGGTTGTGATAGCCGAGCGGGATGCCCAGATCCGCCGTCCGCCTGCCGAGCTCGGTGAGCAGGCCGCCCATGCGGCGGTAATCGTCCGCCGTGATCTCGCGGCCACGCGGCCGCTCGTCCATGACCTGGAGGTAGAGGCCGCCGGCTTCGCGAAGGAACCGTGCGTGGCGCACGTGCTCGTCGAGCGTCTCCGCTTCGGCCGCCGGGTCTATGCGCACGACGCCGCTGGACAGCGCCACGAACGTGAGGTTGCGTGCGGCGAGGAGGTCGGCGAGCTCACCGGGGCGCTCGCCCCATTCGGCGAACGCGGACGCACGCAGCTGAATCCCGCGGAACCCGACGCTCGCGATGTCGTCGATCGCCCGGCGGTCGTCGCCGCCCCACGTGATCGCCGCGTAGCCGAACCGGATCCCCGCCGCGCGCTCCGAAGCTCGCAAACCTGCGGCGGGCGAGACACGCCATGCGGCGGACGCAGCAAGGGCCCCTAGTCCGTGCGCGATGAATTGACGGCGCTCCATCTCACCTCCAGCCGCGCTGCTCGGCGGCTCGCCGTTCTCCCGACTCGGTGGATCGCTGACCGGCCTCGATTCCCTTCGAATTGGTGCCCCAAACTACCCGGCTCGCCCATCGAACGCCACCCTCGTGCCGACCGCGAAGAGCGCGGGCCGAAATCGACGCGGTACGACACACGGGTGACCGGCGGTGCCGGCCGCGGATCCGGATGTGGCGGGACCGGCCGCCGTCTTCGTATCATGGGGTGACAGATAGACGGCGAAGGGGGGCACATGGTCGAGACCGAATCGATTCAACGAATCGTCGGCGTCGTCGAAGGCGCGAGCGCATCGTCCAAACGCGAGGGCGCCGGTGCCATGATACGCAGCATCAATCAGGCGTGGATCGAGGGTCGTGTGGACGGCATCGCTCCGTATGTTCATCCGGACATGACCATGGTCTTCCCCGGTTTCGCCGGCCGCGCGGAGGGTCGGGAAGCCCTCATCGCGGGGTTCCGCGACTTCTGTGAGATCGCGACGGTTCACGAGTTCCGCGAGCACGATCACGACATCGATGTCGCGGGAGACACCGCCGTCGTCAGCTTCCGATACGAGATGGTGTACGAGCGCTCAGGCGGGCGATACCGTGCAACGGGCCGCGATCTGTGGGTGCTCCAGCTCGATGCGGGCGAGTGGCGTGCGGTCTGGCGCACGATGCTCGATGTGGACGAGACCGACGCTTAACGGGTGGGTGCGGCGATGGCTCGGAGCGGCTCGTGATTGCGTTGCACCCGATCGGTCGGGTCGATTCGTCGCTCATTGATCGGGAGCGTGCGCCGAAACAGGCCGACGAGGGGGCGCCCGCGGCTTGGCTCATTTTTCGAGCGGAATACGAAGACGCGCTGCGCGATCTCGAAGTGGGTGACGAAGTCCTGCTCCTCACCTGGCTGGATCGAGCGGATCGCGAGACGTTGCGGGTTCACCCCAGAGACGATCCGCGCGCGCCGATGCGCGGCGTCTTCAGCACGCGGTCGCAGGACCGACCGAACCCGATCGGGGTCCACCGCGTTCGCATCGTCGAAATCGACGGCGCGACGCGGCTGAAGGTCGCGGCGCTCGAGGCGTTCGATGGCACGCCGGTCATCGACGTGAAACCCGTCCTCGATCGGACGCACGAGCGATGAAGACGGCGCTTCCTGACGAAGGCGGCGCTTCCTCCCGTCGTGCTCACGAGCTCCAAGTCGAGATCACCGGCTAGAACGTGGTTGAGCCGCTGACGACCGGCCAAGGCGGCGGTGCTGCGTCCAACGGCTACGAGGCTGTCGCTTTCGAATTCATGCGACGGCGTAACCCGAAGATCGGCGTGGCGACGGTTCGAAGCTGGGCCCGATCGCTCCCGCGTGGGGCATCGATTCTCGACCTCGGCTGCGGCGATGGCGTACCGATCGGTGCGGCGCTGATCAGCGCTGGGTTCACGGTCTACGCCATCGATGCATCGCCGACTCTGGCAGACGCATTTCGTCAGCGGTTTCCTCGCGCCCACGTCGCCTGTGAGGCCGTCGAGGATTCACGTTTCTTTGGTCGAACGTTCGATGGCGTCGTCGCGGTGGGCCTGATGTTCCTTCTGTCGGCCGAAGCGCAGCGGGACCTCATTCGTAAGGTGGCCGAAGCGCTGAATCCCGGCGGCCGGTTCCTGATCACTGCCCCTGTACAGGCCGGCACGTGGGACGACGCGTTGACGGGCCGAGAGTCGGTGTCACTCGGAGCGGACGGGTACGGGGCGGTGCTCGCCGCCGCAGACCTAGACCTGGTGGGCGAGTACACCGACGAGGGGGAAAACCACTACTACGACGCGCGCAAACGCTGAGTCGCCGCGCAGCATTCGCGTGGCCGCGGCACGTGCGTCCCGTCACAACTGCCGGCTTCCGCTCGTCATCGCCATTGATGAGACGCGACGAAAGGATACCACCAATGGGCGAGCACGATTGGCTGGCCGAACAGTTCGAGGCGCACCGTGTGCACCTGCGGGGCGTCGCCCATCGCATGCTCGGTTCGCTGAGCGAGGCGGATGACGCCGTCCAGGAGGCCTGGCTGCGGCTCGGCCGCTCCGACGCGAGCCGCGTCGAGAACCTGGGCGGCTGGCTGACCACCGTTGTCGGACGCGTCTGTCTCGACATGCTGCGGTCTCGCAAGTCGCGCCGCGAGCCGTCCATCGCCGAGTACGGGCCCGATCCGATGCCGAGCAGCGCGGACGCGCGGGACGCGCGGGACCCGGAACACGAGACCCTGATGGCCGATTCCGTAGGGCTCGCGATGCTCGTCGTGCTCGAGACGCTGACGCCCGCGGAGCGCGTTGCGTTCGTCCTGCACGACATGTTTGACGTGCCGTTCGATGAGATCGCCCCGATCGTGGGCCGATCTCCGATGGCCGCGAGACAGCTGGCGAGCCGCGCGCGCCGCCGCGTGCGCGGCGCGGGGCCGGTCACCGACGCCGTGGCTCCCACTACCGACGTCACCCGCCAACGCGAAATCGTCCGCGCCTTTCTCGCCGCCGCCCGAGGCGGCGACTTGCACGCACTCCTCGCCGTGCTCGACCCCGACGTCGTGCT
>JBOHRM010001046.1:0-2325 GCA_050732715.1 Longimicrobiales bacterium | reverse complement strand
GATCGTTCCCGTGACCTTGCCGCCGACGACCGCGTCCTGGGTGATGAGGTCACCCGTGATGACGCCGTCCTTGCCGACCACGACCGCCTTGCCCGCGCGGACTGTGCCGTCGACGATGCCTTCGACGCGGAGCGTGCCTTCGGTCTCGCAGTCGCCGACTACGCGCATGGCAGGGCCGATGATCGAGACGGACGTCTCCCGCGCCGGCTGCTGGGTGCCGTTCGCTTCCTTGGCCATTTCCGACCTGTCTGTTGAGGGTTTCCGGCGGAGGGGCGTCATTGCTATCTCTTTATCGATCAACGATTTACAGGGGTCGCAAGGGCTGGCGCCGTGCTCGCGTCTGGCCACCCGCCGGCGAGGGCGCCCGCGGCGGGCCCGGACGCGCCGAGGCGGCGACGGCGCACGTCGAGACCGAGCGGCCCGGGTCCGGTATCGAGCGACGACGTCTCCTCGACGACCGCCGACCTGGCCGTGTCCCGGCGCAGCGGAGGCAGCACCGGCTCCCCATCCGCCGAGCTCTCCGCGCCGAGCAGCGCCCGTACGCGCTCATATTGAGCTTCGACCTCGGCCAGCATTTGTGCAAGCTCGGCGACGCGGGCACGTTCGCCCTCGAGCCGGGCGAGCTCCCGCTCGAGGCCGGGCACGCGCCCCGCCTGCGCCGCCACGGGGAACCATGTCGCCGCGGTGAACGCAAAGATGATGAGGAGCACGCCCGTTATGACGATCCCGACCTTGAGCTTGCGGTAGGAGACCTCGAACGTTCGGGTTTCGAGGTCGCCATGCGGCACCACGATCAGCGTGAGTCGGCGATCATCCATCTCGTTGTCCTCCTCGCAGCGCGCTATGAAAGCAGCTCCGTGGCCGACCTGCCGACCAGGAGCTCGAACACGCGCTCGAAATCCTCGGTGCCATAGAACGGGATCTCGATCGTGCCCTTGAGTCCGTGTCGATGCCGGATCCGGACCGCCGTGCCGAGCGTGCGCTGGAGCTCCTCCTCGAGATGCTGCTCGGCCGGGTCACGCGCCTCCGTCCGTTTCGGCCGGGGGCGTGATGGCCCCGCCCTTTGTACGTTCGCCTCGACCTCGCGCACGCTCCAGCCCTTTGCCACCGCCTCCCGCGCCAGCTCCGCGATCAGCCGGTCGTTGCCCAGACCGAGCAATGCCCGAGCATGTCCGGCACTGAGCTGCTTCTCCGCGACCATCCGCCGCACCGAGGCGGGGAGCTGTAGCAGTCGGAGCGCGTTCGCGACCGTCGACCGATCCCGCCCGACGGTCTCCGCGATCTGCTGCTGCGTCAACGAGAACTCGTCGCCGAGCCGCTTGAACGCCTCCGCCTCTTCGAGCGCCGAAAGGTTCTCTCGCTGGAGGTTCTCGACCAACGCCAGCACGAGCAGCGTCCGATCGTCGACATCGCGGACCGTCGCCGGGATCTCCTGCCAGCCGAGACGCATCGCTGCCCGCCAGCGGCGTTCACCCGCGACCAGCTCCCACGGTGGGCCGTTCGCCTTCGGCGCCACCGCCGCACGAACCACGATCGGCTGCAACAGCCCGTTCTCCCGCATCGACGACGCCAGGTCCGCCAGCTCCGACTCGACGAACTCGCGCCTCGGCTGAAACGGATTCGGCGCGATGCCCGATACCGGGATCCGCTCGGCCGCCGTCGCAGCCGCCCCACCCGCCGGCGTCTCGCCGACATGCTCCGCCAACAGCGCGGCAAGACCCTTGCCGAGTCGGTCCCGCCGCGTCATCGCCTCGCCGCCACCGGCGCCGGCACACGCGCCGACTTGCCCTCGTTCCGCGCCAGAACCTCATGCGCCAGCGCGAGATAACCTTGGGCGCCCGCAGACAGGATGTCGTACGACAGGATCGGCTCACCGAAGCTCGGCGCCTCCGCCAGCCGAACGTTGCGCGGAATCACCGTGCGGAAAACCCGATCCCCGAAATACTCGTTCGCCTCGTCCGCCACCTGCCGCGACAGGTTCAGCCGCTGGTCGAACATCGTCAGCAGCACGCCCTCGATCTCGAGGCCCGCGTTCAAGTTCTGCTGCACCAGCCGAATCGTGTTCAGCAGCTGCGACAGCCCCTCGAGCGCGTAGAACTCGCACTGGATCGGGATCAGCACCGTGTCCGCCGCGGCCAACGTGTTCAGGGTGAGGAGTCCGAGCGACGGCGGACAATCGAGGAGGATATACGCGTACCGCTCTCGGATCGGCTCGAGCGCGCGTTGCAGCGTCCGCTCCCGCGCCCGGCGCGGCACCAGCTCGACTTCCGCGCCGACCAAATCCTGTGACGACGGCGCCACATCGAGGTGCTCGAAGTGCCTCGT
>JBOHRM010001045.1:0-4101 GCA_050732715.1 Longimicrobiales bacterium | reverse complement strand
GTGGTGGCCCGCGTGGTCGCGAGCGGGCCCATCTGCGTCTTGCCGAGGATGATCGCGCCGGCCGCCTTCAGCCGAGCGACGGCGGTGGCGTCATACGCGGGCAGGAAGTCCTCGAAGATCAGCGAGTTCGCCGTGGTTCGGACACCCGCCGTGTAGAAGTTGTCCTTGATCGCCAGCGGGAGGCCGTGCAGCGGCGTCTCCGCCGGCATGTCGGCCGCGCGGCGCGCCTCGGCCCGTGCTGGGCCGGCGAGCACCACGTTGAACGCCCGGTAGATGCCGTCGAGCCGCTCGATCCGGTCGAGGTACGCGTCCACCAGCTCGAAAGGCGACAGCTCGCGCCGCCGGATCAACGCGGCCGCCTCAGCGAGCGTGAGCTCGCTCGGATCGGCGAGCTGGCGGACGTCGAGCGGCGCCGCGCGGTCGCCCATCCGCACCCGGACCGCCGGCACCGCCACCGCTGGCACGGCCGGGAGCATCGCGGCGCCCGCCGTTAGCGCGACCATCCGCTCGAAGAACGCACGGCGGTCGATGAGCCGGTCCTGGGGCGAGGACGCCTGGCTCATCGACCGGATGGTGGGGTCCGACGGACGTGCGACAGACGTTCGACTCATCGCGGATCCTCGACCACATCCGTCCATGCGCTGAACCCGCCAGGATAGAGCGCCGGCGGCACTTCCTGCGGGTCGATCTCGAAATCACGGATCGCCATTGGCGTGGATCGCAGGAACCGCCGCGCAGATTCCAGAATACGCCGTTGATCGGCCGGCGCATCGGCGTCGTCCTCCGGCAGCACGGAAAGGTCGATGCCCGCGAGCCTGAGACGCGTCAGGATGTAGGCGTCCAGCTCGGCATCCGTGAACTGCTCTTGCATTCGATTCCTCGCACAGACCTTCGACGCCTCGGCAGCTGGAAACGACAGGACGTGCCATGCGATCAGTGTCGGTTTCCTAACACGAATCTAGACGGACCAGATACGAACGTCCAAGCCTCCTGAGATGGGCTTGAGCCAACAGCATGCTGATCTCGGCTTCGTAACGGTCAAGTCTGGTCAGCCAGCGACGTGACCCGTTCGTTACAGCAACGTCAAGAATCCGAAACGGCTTCGACATAGCTTGCTGGATTGATGACAGGATTTGCCTGTGTGGCATGAAACAGCGAGTCCGGTCGCGGGATTCTGGCCAAGTCCGGTCGCGGGATTCTGTTTGAGACATTGGAGGCATCTTTGAGCATGCAGCTCCGCAAAGCATCGAGGCGGCTCGGCGCTCTCAATTTCGCACTCGCCGTATTGCTCGCCGGTGCGGCGCCCTTGTTTGCGCAGAACAACGACGCTGAAGCCAACGAAAACGAAACCGGACGCGTGGTCGGTCGGGTCATCGATGGGCAAACCGGTGGCGGACTGACCGGCGTTGTCGTCGTGGTCGTGGAGTCCGACGTCAGCACGCTCTCGGGAGTCGACGGCCGTTTCGTGCTGACGGAAATCATAGCTGGCGACATCTCGATACGCGCCGAGAACCTCGGCTACGCTACGAAGACCGTGACGGGGATCACGGTCCCGTCGAATGGGACGGTCGAGGCGAACATTACTCTCGCGATCCAGGCGCTCGAGCTCGAGGCCATTAGCGTGTCGGCAGCCGCCGAGCGCGGATCGGTCGCCCGAGCGCTCGATCAACAGCGCACGGCGACGAATATCGTCAGCGCGATCACGGCGGAACAGATGGCGCGCAGCCCAGACGGCGATGCCGCGGCTGCGATGCAGCGTGTGAGCGGCGTGACCGTTCAGGAAGGCAAGTTCGTCTTCGTCCGTGGCCTCGGCGAGCGCTACACGACGACATCGCTCAACGGCGCGCGCGTACCGAGTCCTGAGCCTGAGCGCAAGGTCGTGCCGCTCGATCTCTTCCCGTCCGGCCTCCTGCAAACGATCACGACCTCAAAGACGTTCACGCCGGATCAGCCCGGTGATTTCAGCGGCGCGCAAGTCAACATCGAGACCCGCGAGTTCCCGGCGGATCGGCAGATCACCCTGTCCCTGGGCGGCGGCTTCAACGCCCGCACGAATTCCAACATCCTCGCGGCGCCGACGGCCGGCGCCGAGTGGCTCGGATTCGGCAGCGCCGACCGGGAGCTGCCTCGGATCGTAGAGGACGCCGGTAGCCTCCTCACCTCGCCATCCCAACAGGACATGAATGAGCTGGTCGCTTCGTTTCGCAACGCCTGGAGCGTTCGGAGGGAGACGCCGGCGCCCAACGGCTCGTTCGGCCTCTCGATCGGCGGCACGGACCCGATCATCGGGCAACGCATTTCCTATCTTGCCTCGCTGACGTACTCGCGCAGCACCGACATCAAGGAGGATCAAGTTCGCGCTATCGCGCTGCCAGATGGGGAGGGCACGCGCGAGGTCGATCGCTATGAGGGGACCACGGGCAATCAGAGCGTGCTCTGGGGTGGACTGCTCCAGCTCTCGTCCCTCGTCGGCTCGAACAGCCGCCTGGTGCTGAACGCAACGTACAACCGTGGCTCGGACAACGAGGCGCGCTCGGAGACGGGGCGCAACGAAAACCTGGCCCGAAACCTCATCGTCGAGCGGCTGCGATTCGTCGAGCGCAACGTCTTCTCGACACAGCTCAAAGGAGAGCACGAGCTGGGCGACCGACACCGCTTCGAGTGGTCGGGCACCCTATCGGGCGTTGCTCGCAAGGAGCCCGATCGTTCCGAGGTCGTCTATGGCGAGTTGGTCGATCCTGCGTCGGGTGAATCACGCGGGTTCGGATGGCTCAGCTCGACCAGTGAGGGCGCGGTCCGCACGTTCGCCGATCTCGATGAGAACGCGGCGGAGCTGTCCGCCAACTATCGCCTTCGGCTCGGGACCTCTCTTCCGACGTATCTCGAGATCGGCGGCCTCTCCCGAGACACCGAGCGCGACGCGATCAACCGCGCGTACAGCCTCACCGCGTTCGGCTTGTCTGAAGCTGATCGCGTGCTCGGGCCGGAGCAGATCTTCGATGGCCGTTTCACGCAGCCGGATGACAGCCACTTTCGGATCACGCCGCTGAGCCAGGGCGGATCCTATCGCGCGGAGGACCGACTGACTGCCGGCTATGCCATGGCGGACCTCGGGATCGGCGAGCGACTTCGAGTGATCGCAGGCGCCCGCATCGAGGTCAACGATCTTCGGGTCGAGGGCGAAAGCACCGTCCTCACACCGTTCCTGACAGACACCAGCTATACCGACATTCTCCCCGCGCTCAGTGTCAACTACGAGCTCGGCGAGAGTATGAACCTGCGCCTCTCGGCATCACAGACGCTTTCGCGGCCCGAATATCGGGAGCAGGCGGACGTCTCGTTCCGCGAAGTGATTGGCGGTGAAGTGGTGCGCGGCAACTCGAACCTTGTCCGTACGCTGATCCAGAACGCGGATCTCCGGTGGGAGTGGTATCCCAACGCCGGTGAAGTCGTGTCGGTCGCGGTGTTCGGCAAGCGTTTCGAGAACCCGGTCGAGCGCATCTATGTCGGCACATCCGGCTCGCGATTGGTCACGTTCGTCAACGCCGCGCGTGCCAACAACTACGGTGTCGAGCTCGAGGTGCGGAAGCGTCTAGGGACGTTGACAGAAGCGCTCGAGCCGTGGACCGTTTTCGCGAACACGACGCTCATGGAAAGCACGATCGAGCTCGGCGAAGACATATCGAGCCAGACAAACCCCGAGCGCCGGATGGTCGGCCAGGCTCCATACGTCGTCAACGCCGGCCTCACATGGGCCGTTCCATCCGGCCGGACCAGCGCGACGCTCCTCTACAACATCGTTGGAAAGCGCATCGTCAGCGCGGGCGCGCTGCCCCTCCCCGACGTCTATGAAGAGCCACGCGACGTGCTCGATTTCTCGCTCCGGTTGGCGCTGCCCGGTGCACTGGCAGCGAAGCTCGACGCCAAGAATCTGTTGGATTCACCGTACGAAGAAACGCAGGGCTCCGTGACGCGCCAATATTACAAGGCCGGGCGTTCGTTCAGTTTCGGCCTGTCGTTGACGCGGTAAATGTGACGTTTTCTTGACACGAGCGAGACGCCCGCGAGACGCCGGGGATGCACGATATGAGGGTGAATAGA
>JBOHRM010001044.1:0-4849 GCA_050732715.1 Longimicrobiales bacterium | reverse complement strand
TTCCGTAGCTCACGCGCAGCTTCAGGTCGTTGAGCAGCGCAGTCTCGGGGAAGAACGCCTCATCGGCGATCCGCCACGCCACGGAGCCGGAAGGGAAGAGGCCCCATTTGTTGTCGTCGCCGAACCGGCTCGAGCCGTCGCGGCGAATCGTTGCGGTGAGCAGGTATCGGTCACCAATGCTGTAGTTCACGCGCCCGTAGAACGAGATCAGCGTGTTGCTTTCCTGGTACGAGTTGAGCGTGTTGATATCACTGGCTGCTGCGAGGTCGAACCACTTGAACGCGTCGGAGATGAAGCCGCTGGCCTGCGCGCGATACCCTTCATCCTGGAAATACTGGTACGAGTAGCCGCCGATCGCATCGATCCTGTGCTGGTCACCGATCAGCTGCTCGAAGCGAACGGTGGTTTCCAGCAGCTTGCTCCAATCGACGGAGGATTGCGCCAGCGCCCGCCCTTGGACGCCCTCGCCCAGCGGGTTGACCTTCGGCACGTACGCCTTCCGATCTGCATCCTGTCGCGTGTAGGCCAGGTTGACATCGACGGTCAGCGGATCGAAGAGACGGTAGCTCGAGTGGATGTTGCCCAGAAATCTGCGCGTGTCCGTCCGGTCTTCGATGTGCTCGGCATAGGACACCGGATTGATGCTGAACTGGTTCAGGTACGAGAAGCTGCCGTCCGCTTCGTAGATGGGGAACGTCGGGTTGAAACGAAGCGCATCCTTCAGCATGTTGGCACCTTCGCCGGACAACTGATTCGAGATCGGCGCGTTGTCCTGACTGATCTGCGCGGCCGTCAGGTTCAGATCGATCAGCAGCTTACTGTCGAGCGCGCTGTGGTTGGTGGCGAGCCTTCCCGTAAACGTTCGGATCCCCGAGTTGAGGATGATCCCTTTCTGGTCGTCGTAACCCAGCGACGCCCGGTATCGGCTCGTCTCGCTGCCGCCGCTCAACGACAGGTTGTGGCTCTGTGAAGGCGCGTTCCGAAAGATGGCATCCTGCCAGTTGGTGCTCGAGCCTCGGTCATCGATCGTCAGTCCGAGCTCTTGTGCAACCTGCCGGTACTGATCCGCGGATAGAACGTCGAGCTTCCTGCTCACGGAAGAGACGCCGAACCTCGTTTCATAACGGGTCTGGATGGCGCCGGGTTCCCCTCTCTTGGTCGTGATGATGATCACGCCGTTGGCGCCTCTCGAGCCGTAGATGGCGGCGGCCGATGCGTCTTTCAGGATCTCGATGGATTCGATGTCGGCAGGGTTGAGCGCATTGAGCGGGTTGACGGGTTCCTGGTCGAAGATCTGGAAGCCGCTGCCGCCGCCGCCGCCGATGCTGGTCTGTCGGTTCGAGACGGCAATGGGCACGCCATCGATGACGTACAGTGGATCGTTGCCGGCCGAGATCGAGGTCCCGCCGCGGATTCTCACGATGCTCGATCCGCCTGGCTTGCCGCTGCTGTGGATGATGTCGACACCCGCGGCCCTGCCCTGGATCAACTGCTGCGGGCTGGACCTGAACCCCGCGGCGAGGTTGTCGGTTCTCAGCGACGTGATCGAGCCGGTGAGGTCTCGCCGTTGCGCCGTTCCATATCCCACGGCGACGACCTCGTCGAGCGCCAGCGGGTCCGGCGCAAGCTCGAAATTGACCGTCGCCGTGGCTCTCGACGCGACGGTCGCGCTCTGCGTCGCGGTGACGTAACCGAGCAACTGCACCTGCACCTCGACGTCGCCTGCCGGTACGTCGACGATGCGGAACCGACCCTCGGCGTCGGTCAAGGCGCCGAGGTTCGTGGCAAGAATCTGTACGCGGGCGCCCACGAGCGGCCGCCCGGTTCCGAGCTCGTTGACCTGGCCGGTCACCGTACCCTGGCGTGCGAGCGCCAGCCGGATCATCGCCGGTGGAGGCTGTCCCAGAGACGCGAAGTGGACGCGCGGCGTGGGCGAGGTCGGGTCGCGGATCGGCTCGCGCATGGGAATGATGACGATCTGGTCGTGCAGCGGCCGGTACTCGAACAACGTGCCCACGAGAATCGTGTCCAGCGCCTGGGCCACGGTCACGGCCGAGCAGGCACACGTGACCGTGCGCTCCGCCGGCAATGCGTTCGGGCTGAACGCCACACTGACACCGGAACGTTCCGCCAGGCGCGTCAGCGCGACGGCCATCACGACGTCCCGAATGTCGAGCTTGGCGCGCCGATCGAGCAACGACCGGTCATTACCCGTGTCCGCACCGCTATTCGCGATGACGGCCGCGGTCTGCTGCGCAAACGCATGCTGGATGGGTCCAAAGATCCCCGCGGCGACCGCGGCCACCGCCAGCGTAACTTTCACGAAACGCATCGTGATCCTCCAGTCGAGAAGGGAACTCTCGGTATGCTTCTATTCTCCGATCCGAATCAAATCGGCTTCGATCGAGCACTGCGCATCGAGGACTGCGCAGATCACATCGACGATCTCGTCCAGCGGCTGATCGGCGAACCACATCGTCAGGTCCCGCCGGGTGTAGCTCGTGTCGACGATCTCGTAGCGCACGTGGTGCCGCTCGGCGATCTCGGTCATCGCCGTCTCGAGCGGTGTGGCCTGGAACGCGATGAAATTCCCCATCCAGTCGAGCATGGCGCCAATGTTCGCGACGGCGCTGACCGGCTCGATCCGCCCGCCCTTGATCGCGCCGACCTGGGCCGCCCCGATCTTCGCGTCCCGCGCAATGCCGGAGAGCACGACCTGGCCCTCGATCACGACGACGCGCATCGAATCGCCCGCGGCTTCAGCCTGGAAACGCGTCCCGAGAACCTCGACATCGCCGGCGCGCGTCCGCACCACGAACGGCCGGGCGGCGTCGTGAGCCACGGCGAAGTACGCGCGGCCGTCCAGGTCGACCATGCGCGCCCTCGAGCCCGGAAGCACCCGCATCTGGCTGCCGGGCGCAAGCCGGACGATGCTCCCGTCCGTCAGCTTCATCGTCAGTGGATCCGCCTCGCCGGTCAGAAACATCGAGACCTGAAGCCCCGCGTCCTCCGGCGTGACCGCGCGATGCAGCAACACGCCGCTCACTACGATCACGAAGACTGCCGCCATGCCGACCGCGACGTGCCCCCACTCGCGGCCCGCCCGCGTCGGCGCGCGAGCAGTCAGCTTGCGCGTGGTCTCCCGCGCCTCCGCCAGCCAGACCACACCACGCGTCTCGGGCGGGACACGGACTTCGGTGGCCTCCCCCGCGGTGCGCTCCATCTGGAAGATGCGCGCACAGGTTTGGAAGGATCGCTCGTTCTCGGGGCTCGCCTCACGCCACCGGCGCACGGCGTCGGCGTCCCGGGGGTCGGCTCGACCCGCGAGCACGCCATGGATTCGCTCATCGATGGGCCGTCGGCCCGTCGGTCCGGTCGGCATTCTCCCTCGTCTTAGGCGTCGATCAGTGGACCGAGACCCTCGCGGAGCTGGCGCACCGCGCTCACGATCTGGTTCGCGACCGTCTGCGGCGAGAGCCGCATCACCTCAGCCACTTCCGCGTGCGAGAGGCCTTGAACATAAACCAGCAGAAACGCCTCGCGGCGCCGTTCGGGAAGCTTGGCAAGAGCACGCTGATACGCCTCCCACAGGCGGACCGCGTCGAGATCGTCCGCGGGCGTCGCCGGACCGCGTGGCTCGTTGCGACGGCTTCGGAGCAGCCACCGCGCGCGCACCTTGCGCTTACGGCGCTCGTCGATCAACAGGTGGCGAGTGATGCAGAACAGGTAGGCGCGTGGCGAACCCTTCGATGACCACCTCGACCGGCGCTGCCACACCTGGACGAACGTTTCCTGGATCAGGTCCCGCGCCGTCTCCTCATCGCCGAGCTCGCGCGTGGCCCAGCGAACCAGCGGAGCCCAGTAGACGGCCATCAACGCCTCCAGCGCGGCCGTCGATCCATCTCGCAGCGCGAGCATCAACTCGCGGTCGCGCTGCTCCCGATCCGCCGGGCTCAGCGCTCCCTCGTGAGCCGCGCTCGGCGCCTCACGATGTATACGCGGATAGGCCTGCATTGGGCGATTCCGGTTTCGAGCCCTTGTCTAGTGGTCCGATTCCAAAGTCACGTTACATTCGAGCGGCGCTACATCCCGTGCGGCGGCGTTGCTCGGCGCTCAAAATAGCCCCGCTATTCCTTCGGCCTCGCGCCTTGCCGCCCGGGCGCCTCGCCGCTCTCGGTGTTGACACGTTACTTCGGAATCGGACCACTAGCCTGTCTAATCCAGCAAGCGCCGCCACGGCACGGCTCGAGGCGGGGCCCATCAAGAGTAGCGTGTCACGTGCGCGAAACTACTACGTCTCGGCGTGGGCGTTTCGAGGGGCATCACGGTGAGTGCTACGATCGGGACGCCGAACCGGCCGAGGTGCTGGCGGCGGCGATGTGAACTCCCCATTCGGCCCTCCGCAAACGTCGAGTGGTGACTTCACATCGGTATGTGGTGCCAAAGCGGAATTCCTTTTCGGCCGCTGAAACGATTGGGGACTTGACTGCCGTATTCGGGGTGAAGCCAGAATTTCTCTGCGAGATCGCCAACGGCTGTAGAGTTCACCTCGTTTCGATCGCACCTTGCGTGGCTGTCGCGGCGTCGGATCGCACATTTCTCGGCTTCGGCGGCTGCGGTGGCTGCGGCGGCTGCGGCGGCTGCGGCGGCTGCGGCGGCTTCGGACCGCGCGTTACGCGGCTTCGGCGGCCTCGGATCGCGCACTGGTGCCCTGCGGCGGTTGCGGATCGCGCGCTACGCGGCTTCGGCGGCCTCTGTGACGGCTGCGGTCGTGCGCTCGATGTCCGCCATCGTCGTGTAGACGTGGGGGCAGAGACGCAGCCCGCCGGTGGGCGCGCCGGCGAGACGA
>JBOHRM010001043.1:0-5994 GCA_050732715.1 Longimicrobiales bacterium | reverse complement strand
GTGACGCTCCGACGCAGCGCTCAGAGCGTTCCCTCGAAGCGCGGCGCTCGGATGACCGCGTCGCGTCGCGGGAAGCGCTGACGTGACGACATGTGTGGACTCCCGGTAGATTCGCGAGCAGGACGTCAAAACTGTCGCGCCAAACGCCGGGACCGACGCCTACCCCGAACGTATGTGAAGGCGATAGGTCGATGAAGATCAAGCGTGGGCACCTCTTGAAGCGGTGGAGGGAGGGTCGCTCCAAGGCGGAGCTGTACCACGAGCTGGCAACTCCAGCCAACGACGACGAGCTTCGCCGAGTATTGGCGGGGTTGCCAGAGCAGAGGCTTTGCTGGATTGATCGAATCGCATTGGCGATCATCGTCCCGGCCTGGTTGTTTGTCGCGCTCACCGAGATTGTCGACTGGCTGGTCACGAACCCTATGGCAATCCGGGGCGCTGGAGTCTCATTGATCTCCGTTCTGTTCCTGTATCATGTGAGCCGGCTCAACGGCATCGCGTACGGCTGGGGAATACTGTGGCTGGTGCTGGCATTCGGCAGCCTCAAGGAGGTATCGATACTGACGATCGATGAACGGGAGGATCCATACGTCATGGGGGCCGTCGTCGGCATCCTGGCGTTGATCGTCGTCGCAGTCTTGGGCATGGCATATTTGAAGCTCCGCCTGGGTGGGTGTCGATCGCCGCGACTAGGCCCGTTTTCCGCATCGTGCCAGCGTAGGAGAAGTTTGCTGATCTCCTAAGTGGCGAACCTGGCGTTTCTTACTGCAATTCTGCGGACAACAAAGCTGCTCGGTGTAGGGCCAAATATCAGCCCCATGCCTGTAGCCGATCCACGTTCTAATCATGAGAGGC
The DNA here is from genome assembly GCA_050732715.1 of Longimicrobiales bacterium. Taxonomy (GTDB): domain Bacteria; phylum Gemmatimonadota; class Gemmatimonadetes; order Longimicrobiales; family RSA9; genus JBOHRM01. The sequence continues at coordinate 5,139 of JBOHRM010001043.1, read as the reverse complement.
TTGCGCGTCGGTGTGGAGGTCATTAATGTAGGGCCAACATGTACGTGAAACGGCACGCCGTGCGCCGCGGCAGCAAGCGGTACGTCTATCTCCGGCTCGTCGAGGCTTACCGCGACGAAGCTGGTCAGGTGCGCCAACGCGTCATTCAGACACTCGGCCGTGAAGACGAGCTGAAAGCGTCGGGCCAACTCGATCAACTGGCGGCGTCGTTCGCGCGTCTGGACCCCCCACCGACCGGCACACGTCGCGACATTGGCGCGCTGCTGCTGGTGCGCCACTACCTGCAGCGGCTCGGACTCGTCGAAATCGTCGACCAAGCCGCCCCGATGCGTGGCCGGGCTCACCTGACGCACGGCGAAGTGATCGCCGCGCTGGTCGCCAATCGTCTGTCCGCGCCCTCGCCCCTGTACGATGTGGCGGGCTGGGCTTCGAGTGCGGCCATGGCTGAGCTGTTCGCCACACCGGCCGGTTTGCTCAACGACGACCGGCTCGGACGGGCGCTCGAAGCTCTGGCCCCGGTGGCCGAGCCCGTACGTGCCGCGCTGTGCCTGGCCGCGATCGAACGCTTTGACGGCGTGGACGCTTCGCGGTTGCATCTGGACGTGACCACCGTCCGTTTCGCCGGGGCCTACGAGCATTCCGCCTTGGTTGCGAAAGGCTGGGGAGCCGACCGGCGCGTGGCCCGTCAGGTGCGCGCCCTCCAGGCTGCGACTCCCTCTGGAGTCCCGCTCTATTTCCGGCCGCACGCCGGCGCGATCGCCGAGTTGAACGTGCTCGGCGACACCCTCACCCAACTCCAACAGTTGCTGCCCCCCGGACTGGTCGTCGTCGCGGACTCCGCACTCGGTCACGTGGGCAACCTGTGTGCAGCCCACCGCGCCGGCGTCGGTTTCGTTGTGCCGTTGCGCGCCGATACCGGCTGGGCGGAGCAGTTCGTTCGCGATGTCGGCCACCTCGATCGTCTCCACACCCTCGACTATACCTCTCAGCGTGAACAACGCCTGTCTCCCGACAAGCGAACCCGTTGGCGTGGGCTGCTGCGCGCGTTCCCGGTCACCGATCCCGTCACTCAAGCCCCGCACGATCTGCGCGTCGCGTACATCTGGTCCAGCGAACAGGCCGCAAGCGTCGCCGATGCCCGCGAACGCGCGCTCACCAAGGCCGAAGACACGCTGGCACGCATCCGACGCGGCTTGGGCGGTCGCTACTACAAAACCCAGAAACAAGTCGAGGCCAAGGTCGCCACCACCGTCCGGGGCTCCACCGCCGCACTGCTCACCGTGCACACCGGCACGCGCCACGGCAAACCCACTCTCTCCTGGCAACGCAACGCCGACGCCCTCGCGGCCGCCGCCCGCTTCGATGGCCTCTACGCCCTCGCCACCAACTTGCCCGACCCCTTGACCGCGACCGACGTCCTGCGCACCTACAAAGATCAGTGGATCGTCGAGCGTCGGCACCGCGACCTCAAGCAGACCCTCCGTGTCCGTCCGGTCTTTCTTCACAACGACGACCGCATCGAAGCTCTCGTCGCCGTCGTCGGCATCGCCTTGCTCGTCTTCGGACTCCTCGAAGCCGACGTGCGTCGCCGCCTCCCGCCCCACTCGTCCCTCCCGGGTCTGCTGCCCGAGGACCGCGCTGCCAAGCCTACCGGCCGCAACATTCTGAGCGCCTTTCAAGGCCTCGGCCTCACCTACTCTCCTCACGGGCTCATCCTTGATCGGCTCAGCCCAACGCAACGCCGCATCCTCGCTATCCTCGATATCTCTCTGCCCTGGCCCGAACAACAAATCCCAGCTACCGTCGGACTAAACCCATAGCAGTGCGGAAAACGGGACTAGGGCGTGCTGATGTCACTCGATTGGATTTTCTGGGGTAACACGCTCCGCGCGTGGCTGCTGGCCGTGCTCGTCGTGCTGGCCGCCTATGCCGCGCTGCGCTTCATCCGCTCGCGCGTGATGCGCCAGCTCCTGGCGATCTCGCAACGCACGCGCACGGGGATCGACGATATTACATACGAGGTCCTCGAAAAGACGCGTTCCTTCTTCCTCATCTTCGTCTCGCTCTACGCCGGCTCGCGTGTGCTCGCGCTCGGACCCACGGTCGGCCGAGCGATCCAGATCATTGCCGTCGTCGTCATCACGATCCAGGCCGCGTATTGGGGCGAGGCCACGATCCGCGCCGTGATGTCGCGGCGCATCAGGGAGACGCTCGGGACAGACGCGGCCAGCGTCACGACGCTCCACGCCATCGGCTTCCTCAGCCGCCTCGTGTTATGGACGACGCTGCTGCTGCTCGCATTGGCGAACCTCGGCGTCGAGATCGTGCCGCTCCTCGCGGGCCTCGGTGTCGGCGGCATCGCCGTCGCACTCGCGGTCCAGAACGTGCTCGGCGATCTGTTCGCGTCGCTGGCGATCGTGCTCGACAAACCGTTCGTCGTCGGCGACTTCATCACCGTCGGCGACATGATGGGCACGGTCGAGCGGGTCGGCCTCAAAACCACACGCGTTCGCAGCCTGTCCGGCGAGCAGCTCATCTTCGCGAACGCGGACCTGCTCAACGCGCGGATTCGCAACTACAAGCGCATGGTCGAGCGCCGCGTGATGTTCCGCGTCGGCGTGACCTACCAGACGCCGTACGACAAGCTCACCGCCATCCCTTCAATGGTTCGCGAGCATATCGAAGCGCAGTCCGGCGCGCGCTTCGATCGTTGCCATTTCCAGGGCTACGGCGCGTCCACGCTCGACATCGAGATCGTCTACTACGTGCTCGATGCCGACTACACCCGCTACATGGACATTCAGCAGGCGATCAATCTGGCGATCTACAAGCGGTTCGCTGAGGAAGGGATCGAGTTCGCGTACCCCACGCAAACGGTATTCTTGGAACGATGAGATTGGCGAAACGGGCGCTGGCGCGATGTCACCGCCACGGCTCGAGCGGCGCCGCCTCGAGCCAGTGCTCGACTCGACCGTTGTAACGACGGTTCAAACTCTCGAGCCACGCCTCGACCGTCTCGCGGTCGTGCATCCAGGGGCCGTTCCCCGTCGTGCCGTTGCCGCTGAACTTCCATACGAGCCTGTACTTCTGGCCACGGACCGGACTCCGCTCGTCATCCATCATGGCTGTTTTTCGTGGGTGTCGAATTGCTCGATTGAGGGCCGAGGAATCTGTCCGGTTACGGACGTGCCGGCAAGAGGCTAACGAGGCGTTACGCGATCGTTACGCCCTTGTGATCTCGGGCGGCTGCGATTGTAACGACGGGTTCGGCTGGGCTTTTGTGGGCCCCACCGGAAGGAGGTCGAGAGGCGGCTGAATCCTGGCCGCCGTGGGAGGTCGGGAGGGGTGGCTCGACGCCAGCCGTCGGACCCACCGCCTCACCGACCTCGGCTTTTTCTGGCCGCGTCCGTGGTCGGACGCCTTCGGTTATGACGTGATGACGAGCGGAACGCTGCCGCCGGCCTGTTCGATTCGCTTCGCCAGCGAGGTCGCTGCGCCGGGCGTCATGCGAATGCAGCCGCGAGACGCGGCCTGACCGATCGAGCCCGGGTCATTGGTCCCGTGGATGAAATACCACGGCGCCTTGAAGTAGATTTTCACGCCCTGCATCGGGTTCCTGGGGTCACCGGGCGAGCGCGACTTCATATTTCGCGCCCAATCGGAGGGCGGAGGCGTCCAGCCCGGATTCCAGACGATCTTGCCGGTCCGAAACGTCCCGGTCGGCGTCGGGTTGCTCGCCCGGCCCACGGCGACGCCGTACGTCTGAACGACCTCGCCACCTTCGATGACCTTCATCTGGCGGGCGGAGAGGCTGACCTCCAGCCGCACCGGCGCTTCGCGGAATCGCTCGAGCACGTGTGACCTGGCCAGCACGGCCGCGCCGATCGGGATACAGGCGATAAGCAGCAACAGCTGCAAGCGGCGTTTCGAGATTCGCATACTGCCTCCTGCTCGAAGTCCGCCAGTATGTAGGGCAAGTCGTGTTCCTGGATGACTCTGTTGCGAGGGATGTTGGGCGTAGGCGGCGAGTCGTCGGCCCCAAAATCGTCCCAAATTGCCATTCCGGTGCCCCGCCGGGACTGCGGTATTCCGCGCGTGCCCTGCGATTTCGACTTCGAAACGATGCTGCGCTGTATGGATCGGCGAGAACGTGTCCCGGCACTGGTGAAGGCGCTGGGGTTCGAGGCGCGGCTCGACCGGCTGCCCGAGAACGCAGTGCCGGCGCGGTCCGGCCGGGAGGACGGCGTGTGTGCGGCGTTCGTGGCCGGTGAGCGTGGCACGATGCGGGTGGTGCTGGTCGAGCTGAGCGACGAGGCGTCGACGGCGGGGGTTTCGCGGTTCGCCCAGGCGGTTCGGCAGCGGGACCTCGCGCGGCAGCATCTGTTTCTGGCGGCGGGCCCCGGGTATCGCCGTGTGCTGCTCGGCTGTTTCGGTCTCGAGGGCGAGCTGCGGCACCTCACGATCGAGCGGTCGCGGGTTCTGCGGACGGACATCGAGGCGCTCGAGGAGATGGTCGCGGTGGACGGCGAGGGCGGTCTCGCGCTGGCGGTCCGGCACGCACGGGCGCTGGACCGGTCGCGTGTGACGCGGCAGTTCTTCGAGGATTTCGCCGGCCACCGCGCGCGGGTCGCCGCGGCGTGGCTGGGCGTGGCGCCGGACGCGATCGCGGAGCGCGAGCGGCTTGCGCTGCTGTTCCTGTGCCGCTGCATGTTCCTGTATTTCCTCCAACGCCGCGGCCATCTAGGCAACGATCCTTCGTACGTCGTGAACCTGTGGAACCGCTGGCGCCGTGGCGGCGGCGGTCGCGGTCGTGAGGAAAGCGCGGGACTCACGTTCTTCCGCGCCGTCATCGAGCCGCTCTTCTTCGGCGCATTGAACCGGCGGCCGGCGGCGCGCGATGTGGCCGCGCGGGCGCTCGGAGCCGTGCCCTACCTGAACGGCGGGTTGTTCGAGCGGCACGTACTCGAGCGGCATTGTCCGGAGCTCGACCTGCCCGACGACGTCGTGGGCGGTGTGATCGACCGTCTATTCGAGCGGTACCGGTTCACGACGCGCGACGCCGCGGACGAGCTGCTCGATGGTGCCTCGGACGCGGGCGTCGACCCCGAGATGCTCGGCAGGGTCTTCGAGGGGATGATG
>JBOHRM010001042.1:0-4250 GCA_050732715.1 Longimicrobiales bacterium | reverse complement strand
GCGCAGGATGACGAGCCCGCCGGTCCGATGGATCGGCTGGCCGGCCGTATGAACCACTTGCTGTCGTTCGGTCTCGGGCGCGGCTTTCACCTCGTCCGCGAGTGTGCGGCCCGACACGGTGATCGCGTCGCCATTCAGCGCGCCGGCCTCCAGCAGCCGTCTCGCCAACAACGCGACGCCGCCGGCGGCGTGAAGGTCGGCCGCCATGAAGCGGCCCCACGGCTTGAGGTCGGCAAGCAGCGGCGTGCGCGCGCTGATGTGGTCGAAATCATCGATCTCGAGCGTCACGCCGGCGTCACGCGCGACGGCGAGCAGATGCAGCACCGCGTTCGTCGAACCGCCCGAGGCGACGACGGCGGCGACCGCGTTCTCGAGCGCGGCGCGGGTGATGATCTGACGCGGCCGCAGTCCCGAGCGCGTCACCTCGACGGCGAGTCTGCCGCACCGCCGTGCGACCTCGGGCTTGCCGGGGTCGAGCGCGGGCACGCCGCCGCTGCCGATCGGCGCGATGCCGAGCACCTCGAACGCCATCGCCATCGTGTTGGCCGTGAACTGGCCGCCGCACGCGCCGGCGCCTGGGCATGCGGCGCACTCGAGCTCGTGCAGCTCGTCCTCCGTGATGCGGCCCGCGGCACACGCGCCGACGCCTTCGAAGACGTCCTGGAGGCTGACGTCCCGTCCCGCGTGGCGGCCGGGCATGATCGTGCCGCCGTACAACAGCACGCCGGGCCGGTCGAGCCGCGCGAGCGCCATGACCGCGCCCGGTATGGTCTTGTCACACCCCGACAGTGCGACGATGCCGTCGAAGCCGTGTGCGCGGGTGACCAGCTCGATCGAGTCCGCAACGACCTCGCGGCTGATCAGTGACGCCTTCATCCCCTCGGTGCCCATCGTGATCCCGTCCGAGACGACAACGGTGTTGAACTCGAGGGGTGTGCCGCCGGCCTCGCGTACGCCGTCCTTCACGTGTTCGGCGAGCTCGCGCAGGTGCAGGTTGCACGGCGTCACCTCCGCCCACGTGTTCGCGATGCCGATCAGCGGGCGACTGAAATCGTCGTCCGAGAGCCCGACGGCGCGCAGCATGGCACGCGCGGGTGCGCGGTCCCGGCCGTCGAGCACGGCGCGGCTGTAGCGCCGCGCACCGTCGGTCTCGCCGTGCGCGGCGGTATCCGCGCCGGCATCCCTTGCGCTCGCGTGCTGGCCGCGACGCTCGCCTTGCGATCTGGTCATCTCGCTACTTCATCCAGCTGGCGCGCGATCGGGAAGCGCCAACCATAGGGGTCGGGCGCCGTGCCGCGCGCGATGCCGAGCAGGCGCTGTTGTAGCATCCTCGTCATCGGTCCGACAGAGCCATCGCCGACCGTGATCCGGTCGACGCTGCGCACCGGCGTGATCTCCGCGGCGGTGCCGGTGAGGAACAGCTCGTCGGCCATGTAGAGCCGTTCACGCGGCACGAGCTCTTCCCGCACGGGGATGCCGATGTCGGTCGCGATCGTGATCACGGCGTCGCGCGTGATGCCGGGCAGCTGCGAGCCATCGACGGCGGGCGTGATCAATGCGCCGTCGATGACGAGGAACACGTTCTCGCCGCTGCCTTCGCTGACGCGGCCGTCGATGCCGAGCGCGATCGCCTCGGCGAAGCCGCTCGCCTCGGCCTCCATCTTCATCAGCTGCGCGGCGAGGTAGTGGCCACCCGCCTTGGCGAGCATGGGGAACGTGTCGGGCGCGGCGCGACGCCAGCTCGAGACACACACGTCGATGCCGCCGTCGAGCGCGCCGTCGCCGAGATACGCGCCCCACGGCCAGCACGCGATGTACGTCTCGTCCGGGCTCGCCGCCGGGTTCACGCCGAGCGCGCCGAACCCGCGGAGCGCGACCGGCCGCACGTAACATTCATCGAGACCGTTCGCCTCGATGACGCTTCGGACCGCATCGGCGAGCGCGTCGACCGAGTGTCGCATCGGCATGCGGTAGACACGGCACGAGCGGTGCAGACGCCGGAGATGCTCGCGCAGACGGAACACGGCGGGACCGTCCGCCGTCGCGTAGCAACGAAGGCCTTCGAACACGGACGAGCCGTAGTGAACCACGTGACTCAGGACGTGGATGCCGGCCTCTTCCCAGCGGATCAGCTCGCCGTCGCGCCAAACCCAGTCGGTCGGTGTGAACTGCTTCATTATGGTTTTCGAGTTCCGAGTTGTGAGTTACGGTTGCCGGTTCCCTGTTCCCGGTTCCCGGTTTGCCCGTTGCCGGTTTGCCCGTTGCCGGTTTGCCGGTGCCGGTTGCCGGCTCCAGTTGTCAGTCGCCAATCCTCCAGGTGCCACCCATCTCCCATGCCAGCCGAATTGCACGGCGAGTGCACGGCCCCATGCGATCGGCGGGCGAGCTCCGCGCTATTTCGCGATCACCGGAACCGCCTGCCGTGGCGCCTGCGGACGGTCCCGCTGTGTCTCCGGGTTCAGCCACGCCATGCGCTCGCGCAGCCTGCGACCGACTGTCTCGAGGCCGTGCGCGCGCTCGGCCTCGCGCATCCGTTCGAACTCCGGGCCGCCACGCTCCATCTCGGCGATCCACTGCCGCGCAAAGCCGCCGCTCCGAATGTCCTCGAGCACCTCGCCCATCGCCTTGCGCGCGGCGTCGCCGATCACGCGCGGGCCGCTCGTGTAGTCGCCGTATTCGGCGGTGTCACTGACGCGGCGGCGCATGCCTTCGAGCCCGCCGGCGTACATCAAGTCGACGATCAGCTTGAGCTCGTGCAGACACTCGAAGTACGCGAGCTCGGGTGAATAGCCGGCATCGACGAGTGTTTCGAACCCCGCCTTGACCAGGCTCGTCACGCCGCCGCACAGCACCGCTTGCTCCCCGAACAGATCCGTCTCCGTCTCCGCCTGGAACGTGGTCTCGAGCACGCCCGCGCGCGTCGCGCCGAGTGCGTGGGCGTACGCGAGGGCGAGCGCGTGCGCGCCGCCCGACACATCCCGATGTACCGCGATCAGCGCGGGCACGCCGCGGCCCGCCGCGTATTCGGCACGGACCATCGCGCCCGGCGACTTCGGTGCGACCAAAAGCACGTCGGCGTCAGCCGGCGGCTCGATCTGACCGTAGTGCACGTTGAACCCGTGCGCGAAGAGCAATGCGCTGCCAGGCTCCCGATACGGCGCGATCTCGGTCGCGTATACCGCCGCCTGCGCGGTGTCCGGAATCAGCACAGCGATCAACCCGGCGCCAGCCACCGCATCGGGTACGGCGCGCACGTCGAAGCCGTCGTCGCGGGCGAGCGCGGCGGAGGGCGCGCCGTCGCGAAGGCCGATCACGACGTCGAGCCCGCCGTCGCGAAGGTTGAGCGCGTGCGCGCGGCCCTGACTGCCGTAGCCGATCACGGCGATCGTGCGCCCCGCGAGCGCGGAGAGGTCGGCATCCTGTTCGGTGAAGACACGGGCTTCGGGCATAGTTGGTTCCGGGTTCCGAGTTCCGAGTTCCGAGTTGGGTTCTCACGCGAAGCGTTTCACCCAATTCTAAGTTCTAAGTCCTAAATCCTACGTCCTAACCAGGTCCAATCACAGGTGCGGCGACCTCGCCGCTCCGCACCGTGGTGATGACTGCATCGCTCTCGTCGAGGCGGACGAGGACCATGTCGATCTCAGCGGGCGTGCCGGTCATCTCGAGCAATGAGTTTGCGCCGTCGACGGCGACGATGCGGCCGTTACCCGCCGTCTGGGGAGCGGCATCGGAGCGGATCCAGGCGAGCAAGAGCTCGCGGGTCTCTGCCGCGTCCCGATCGAGGTCGCGAACGTCGATGAGGTCTTCGAGCGCGAGCAGGTCGCGACGCACGCGGTCGCGCGGCGTGCGCGACTCATCGACGCGAAGCACCAGCTCGATGATCGCCTGATCCTTCCCGGCGGTGGTGGGAGGGTGCGAGACCGCCGGTGAGCGCCTCCTCGCACCTGGGCGAGGTTCGGAATGGGGTGGCTCTTCGAGCTCCGAATCCGTGGCGTCGTCGGCGCCGGCCGCATCTCGCGCCGATGCGATCGAGATGCGATGGATGCCGTGCGCGCGACGGCGGATCAGGCCGATTGCGCGTTCGAGCGCGCCCGGGCGATCGTGTAATCGCGCGAGCAGGGATGCCTCGCTCATCCGGCGACACCTCGCGTTGCATGTTGCGAGCTGAGATGCTGCGGCTGGGAAGCTCGCAGCCCGGCCCCCGCCAGCTCGGAGCCCGAATCGGGTGACGCCACCACGTCGTGTAGTGC
>JBOHRM010001041.1:0-7586 GCA_050732715.1 Longimicrobiales bacterium | reverse complement strand
GTCTCGTCCTGGTCGAGCAGCGCGTTCAGCAGATGCACGTCCTCGAGCGTGGGGTTGCCACGCCGCGCCGCATCCGCCGCCGCCGCCTGGATCGCTTCCGCCGCCTTCACCGTCAGCCGTTCGTGGTTCAGCACCCTCTCCTCCTGTTCATCGCCGTGGCGCCGTCGGCGAGGGGCAATGCCCATGCCCGGCGCGACTGTCAAAACGGCAGCGTCGGCGGCCGCAGACCGTTCGACGCGACGCAACTGGTCCGCAGCGGCTCGCGCCGCGATCTTACGGCCATGACCGTTCACGTTCCAGTCGCGTTGCTCGCGTTCGCCGCCATGCTCGCCCTCACGGGCTGTCGCGGTGAGCAGCCGGTCGAGCCGATGCCTCGCGAGACGTTCGTCGAAGTAATCGTCGAGCTGCGCCGCGCCGCGACCGAGAATGCATCGCAGGCCGAGTTCGACGCGCGCAAGGCCGAGATTCTGGAGGAAGCGAACGTGACGGACAGCGCACTGGTCGAGTACGCCCGCCTGCACGGTCGCCAGCTCGAGCACATGGCGGCAGTCTGGGACTCGGTCAACGCCCGGCTTCGCGCGGCGGAGGACTCGATCCACTGACCGCGGTCACGACGCGCGCCGCACCGCTGACGCGCGCGATTCTGGCCATCGCGGTGCCGGTCATGATCTCGAACGTGTCGACGCCGCTGATCGGCGTCATCGACACGGGCGTGGTCGGTCAGATTCCAAACCCGGCTTACATCGGCGCCGTCGCGGTCGGCGCGCTGATCTTCACGTTCGTTTTCTGGGCGTTCGGTTTCCTGCGCATGGGAACGACGGGGCTCACCGCGCAAGCGCTCGGCGCCGGCGACACGTCCGAGGTCGCCGCCGTCCTCGGACGTGCGCTGTTGATCGCGCTCACGGTAGGCGTCGGGCTGATCGCTTTGCAGTGGCCGATCCGGGAAACCGCGTTCGCATTTCTCGAGGGGAGCACCCAGGTCGAATCGCTCGCCCGCGGATATTTTGACATCCGGATATGGGCGGCGCCCGCGACGCTCGCGAACTACGCGCTGCTCGGCTGGTTCATCGGCCTCGGCCGCACCGACATCGGGCTCGTGCTCCAGCTCATCCTGAACGTCACCAACATGGCGCTCGACGCGTTGTTCGTGCTCGGCTTCGGTTGGGACGTGCCCGGCGTCGCGTTCGGCACGCTGCTCGCCGAGATCTCCGCCGCCGGCGTTGGCGTCGCGATTGCGCTGCGCCACCTGCGCGGGCTCGAGGCGCGGTGGACACTCGATCGGTTGCTGATCACAGGGAGGCTCAAACGCACGCTCGTCGTCAACGGCGACATCATGATCCGGTCGCTCGCGCTGATCACGGTGTTCGTCTGGTTCATGGCCCAGGGCGCGAAGCAGGGCGACGTGATTCTCGCCGCGAACGCCGTGCTGATGCAGTTCGTGGCGTTCGGCGCCTATTTTCTCGACGGCCTGGCCTTCGCCGCCGAATCCCTGGTCGGCCGCGCGATCGGCGCCGCGCACCGCGCTGGACTGATCGTGGCCGTTCGCCTGACCACGCTCTGGGCCGGCGGCATCGCTCTGCTCATCTCGCTCGTTTTGGTCGTGTTCGGGACCCTGCTCATCGACGCGCTCACCGTGGATGCCGGCGCCCGTGCCGCCGCGCGCACCTATCTGCCGTGGGCCGCGGCCGCGCCGATCCTCGGCGTCTGGGCGTTCCAACTCGACGGCGTCTTCATCGGCGCGACGCGCACCGCCGACATGCGCAACGCCATGCTGCTCTCGCTCGCGATCTTCCTGGCGGCGTGGTGGCTGCTCACCCCGTACGGCAACCACGGCCTTTGGGGCGCCCTCTACGTCCACTACGGCGCACGCATCGGAACACTGGCCTACTACTATCCGGGACTGCTGCGTTCCGTGCCGGTTTGAGAGGAGGCACGCGTCAGCCCGTGTTGCCGGGAGGTGGCAAATGAGGCTATATTGACCCTATGGAAAAGGCTACCATATCCCAGTTGAAGAATCGCCTGAGCGCGTACCTGAAAAAGGTCCGGGCCGGCGAAGCCATCGTGATCCTGGACCGGGACGAGCCGATCGCGCGGATCGAACGAGTTGCGCCGGAAGCGCACCCGGAGGATCGCCTGACGCGGCTGGAGCGTTCGGGCCTGGTGCGGCGGTCAACAGCCCCGCTGTCCCTCGAGGAGTTGCGACGTCCCGTGCCCCGCCCCGAACGCAGCGCCGTCGACGCTCTGGTCGAGGAACGTAGGGAAGGCCGGTGAAGTTCTGGGACGCCTCGGCGATCGTGCCGCTGCTGCTTCACGAACGGCAGCGTGAGGCGATGCTCGGCATTCTCGAGCAGGATCCTGTGATGCTGGTCTGGTGGGCCACCCCAGTGGAGTGCACCTCGGCCATTGCGCGGCGCGAGCGCGAAGGGTCGCTCGCGCCGGCAAAATCTGCACTTTCACTTCAGCGGCTTCGACATCTGAAAGGCCGATGGCATGGGGTTCTGCCCTCGGATCCGTTGCGCGATGTCGCTGAGCGGTTGCTCCGCGTGCACCCACTGCGTGCGGCAGACAGTTTGCAGCTGGCTGCTGCCATTATTGCTGCGGAACGCGAGCCCACGACACTGGAGCTCGTGAGTCTCGACGACCGGCTGAGCGACGCTGCCTCACGAGAAGGCTTTCGCGTCATTGCAGGGTGAGCATCGGCAGGCAACACCGCTCTGCGGCGCTCGCCCGGATTGCGCGAGACCCACTCCGGCTCGCGCTTGTCGCCATCAACCTTGCGCCATCAACCCTATATTATTAGGTTGCTGCAACCCTAGTATCTAGAAAAGGTCCCAGCTCTCCGGAGACGCGGTCTATGACGGAGCGAGCCTTCCTTGGCGAGTTCGAGCATCTCGTGCTCGCGACGGCGTTGCGGCTCGAGGGCGCGTACGGCGCGGAGCTCGTGCGGGAGCTCGAGGAGCGCACGGGCCGGCGAGTGTTGGGCGGCGCACTCTACGCCACGCTCGACCGGCTCGAGGAAAGGGTTACGTGGTGAGCCGGATGGGTGAGCCGGACGTGAAGCGCGGGGGTCGGCCGAAGCGTTTCATCGAGGTAACGCGTGAAGGCGTGCACGCGCACGCCGATCAGCGCGCGACACTGCTTCGCGTGTGGGACGGCCTCGAAGCCAGGCTCGGTGACGCATGAGCCATCACCCTCCAGCGATGCTGCGCCGCCTTCTGGCGTGGACGCTGCCGCCCGGCCCCGTGCGACGGGCTGCTCGGTGATCTCGACGAGTTATACGCCGAGCGCGTCCGGGAGGGGCGCGCGGCAGCGACGCTGTGGTACGCGCGCCGGATCGAGCCCTCACCAGAATCGGACTACCTATTACACGCGCTACGACTGGGGCTGGATGAACATGATGGTCCGGCGGAAGCCAGGAGTGTCGGAGCACGCGGCATCGGCAGATCTCACCCGAGCCTGCCGGAAATCCTGGGTGATCGAAGCCGAACAGGCACGAACCTCCGCCGCACTGGTCGCGTAGGCGCGGCCCCGAGCCATCGCCGGTCCCGTCAAGACCGCTGCCGGGCCGGATTCCACGATCGAAGCGAAAACGGTGAGGTGGGTATCCGGCATCGCGATGATCGTTCTCCTGATCGCGTGCTCGAACGTGGCCAACTTGTTCCTCGCGCGAGCCGTGCGTCGACGCCGGGAGACGGCGGTGCGACTGGCTCTCGGCGTCGGGCGACAGCGGCTCGTGACGCAATGGTTCACGGAGAGTCTAGTGGCCACCGTGGCGGGCGTCGGGCCCGCACGTCGAGCGGCACAGGCGGACCCCAATACCGCGCTCCGCGCCGAATAGCCCCGGGAGCAGCTCGTCGATCTACGCGAGGGACTGACAAGGCCTCAGCGACGGCGTCGCTACTGCGCACGCATGGTGATCGCCGGGTCGATGCGTGCGGCGCGCAACGCCGGAGTCCAGCACGCCACGATCCCGATCGCCGCCATGATCAGTCCTGCACTGGCTAACGTGACCGGATCGTTGGGCGCAATACCGAAGAGCAGCCCGCGAATGACTCTGCCGGCAAACAAGGCGCCTGTTACACCTAACACGAGACCGATGGCGACGAGGGAACCGCCTTCTCTCAAGATCATCTGGCCGACTGCTGCTCGATCAGCTCCCAGGCTCATACGGATGCCGATCTCGTTCGTGCGCGCGGTCACCGAGAACGCTAGCACCCCGCCGATGCCCACCGCCGCGATGATCAGGGCCAGCAACCCGAACGAGGAGATGAGCACGGCATTCAATCGCCGAGGCGACAATCTGCCATTCTTGAACTGCTGAATGGTCATCACCTCCTCGATCAGCGCCGTGGGCGCGATTCGACGCGCGGTGCGCGAGGCAGCGGCGGTCACGGCCGACACGGACGCATCGCTGCCCGCGCGGATCACGAGCCCCCCGCCCATCGAGAAGATGGGCAACTGGGACACGGGCAAGAATGCCACGGGTTGCGGCTCGGCCTCCAAACCGCCGTCACGTGTATTGCCGACGACGCCAACGACCATACGCCAGTCCGCGGTCGACGGATTCTGCTCTCCTGTCCAGTACGCGAGCAACGCGATGCGTTTGCCAGTGGGATCCTCGTCCGGGAAAAACATATCGGCGAGCGTCTTGTTGATGATCACGACTTCGCCGGCGTTGAGCTCGTCGGTCGTGGCGAACTTGCGGCCGCCGACAAGTGGAATCCCCGCGGCGCTGAAGTAATTCGGATCGGCGGTGCGCACCTCGACACGCGGCCAAGCCTCACCGGCCGCCAGCGGCTTGCCCTCTGCCATCACCTCGAATACGACGATCGATCGGCGGAGCGGGAGTGTGGATCCGACGCCGACTTCGACGACCCCGGGGAGCGATGCGATCTCGTCTCGCATCTCCTCGAAACGGCGCCTTGCCGCGACGGCTTCGGGGGAGTCGGTCACTCGCGCCTGGTCGATGCTGAGCAGCGTGACCTGCATGGTGATCACGTGCTCCGTGCTGACCCCGATGTCCACGTCGGAGAGCCGCATCAACGTGCGAGTGAGCAGTCCTGCGCCGGCCAGCAGCATCACCGCCACCGCGACCTGCACCACGACGAGTCCACGTTGCAAACGCTGCTTTCTCACGGATCCGCTCACCCGGCGCTCCGCCGCGGCGATCCACCCGGCGAGGCGCCGTTCTACGGGCGTCCAGCCGAGGAGCGAAAGCAGGAGGGCGACGAGAGCCGACAGCGCGACGGTGAAACCGAGGACGACGGCGTCGAGGTCGATCTCGCTCGCGCGAGGCGAGTAGCGTTCGGCGAACGAGGTCAGGAGCTCAACACCGCCGACCGCGATGAGCGCGCCGAACGCGGCCCCCACGAAAGCAAGCAGCAGATTCTCGACCAGCAAGAGCCGCCGCAGGCGCAACGTCCCGGCACCGAGCGCGGCGCGCATGACCAGCTCGTGCTCCCTGCGTAGGCCGCGCATCAGCGTGAGGTTGGCCACGTTGGCCACCGCGATGATCAAGACCAGCGCGGCAGCGCCCATGAGCAGCCACATCGTGAGGCGCGCACGCTCCCCGAGCGCTTCTCGAAATGGAATGACGTCGACACGATAATGCGACACCGCGTCGTACGCCTCAGGGTGCTCGCTGTGCATGCGTGCGTAGACGGTGGCGACCTCCGCGCGCGCCTGATCCACTGTGGCGCCTTGCGCGAGTCGCGCGACCACTCGAGTCATGCGATGCGGGCGCTCCTCCAACATGCTCGCGCTCAGATGGTGCTCGCTGTTCACCATGTTGAGGAGCGCGTCCACGCGGTGGGGAAAGAACGGCGCCGGTTCCACGACGCCGATGACCTTCACCGCCCGGTTGTCCAGCCTCACCTCCTCGCCCACGATGCCCGCGTCGCCGCCGAACCGCTGCATCCAGCTCTCGTACGTGAGAACGGCGACGGGGGCGGCGCCAGGTCCATCATCCGATGGCAAGGTGAGGCGGCCCAGAATGGGCGCCAGGCCCATGACCTCGAAATAGTTCCCCGTCACCAGGCCGACCTGCAAGCGGAGCGCGCCTTCATCCTCCTGATGAATGACATCCCATGACGAGTACTCCGCGATGCCAGCCAGCGACGGCACCCCGTCGCGGAGATCGCGTACCTCCGGAACCGAGAAGTTGAGGTCTTCTCCCCCCACTCCATCCATCATGTGTCGCAGATAGACCAGAGAATCACCACCACGATGCGGTAGCGGCTCGAGGAGCACGCCGCGGATCACGCTGAAGATCGCCGTGTTCGCACCGATACCGAGCGCCAGCGTGAGCACGACCACCGCAGTGAAGCCGCGCGCGTGCCGCAACGCGCGCAACGAGTACCGAACGTCGCCGACCAGACCTTCCAGCACGGGCAGGCCGCGCTGGTCTCGTACCGACTCGGCGGCCTGATCGAGCCCGCCCGATGCCAGCAGCGCCTGCCGCCGCGCCTCGTTCGGTTGCATCCCCCGGCGGATGTTCTCCGCGATCTCCATCTCCAGATGCGATTCCAGCTCGGCGCGCAGATCGTCGTCCGTGCGTTGGCCACCGAAAAAGCCGGCAATCCGAGCGAACACGCGTCGTACGTGTCTCATGAGGCCTCCTCTCGCCACGGCGCAAGGAACGCCGCGATCAGATCCGCAGTCTGCTGCCAGGCCCGTGTCTCGCGCGCCAGCCGCTTTCGCCCCGCCGCCGTGAGCGAGTAATACTTGGCACGCCGATTGTTCTCCGACTGCCGCCACTCCGCCCGAATCGCACCCTCTTGTTCCAGCTTCAACAACGCGGGATACAGCGTGCCGTAGTTGAGTGTGAGGCGGTTCTCACTCGTCTCCTCGATCCGGCGCGCAACGCCGTATCCGTGCAGCGGCCCGAGCACGTCCAGCGTGCGGAGAATCATCAGGGCGAGCGTGCCCTGCTTGATGTCCATCTTCTCGGCCATAGGACCTCCTATGGATTACCCATATTACGGTAATCCCGGCCGAGTCGGTGCGCAAGGGCTTCGACAACGAGAACGAGCTCCACACCCGTCGCTGAGATGCCGGCGGCCATCGACCGCCGTCGTTAGGTTGAGGAGGCGTCGCTTGCGACGTCAACGGCCACGCCTCCCGACGTCCAGCCGCGACCGTGGGGCCGATCACTGGGTCTGCGCCACGCCACCCCTTGTTTTATAGGTGAGCCGCGTCAATCTACCTTGGGCTATGATTCATAGGGGAGGGAGGAAGACGTGAGTAGGCAGAGCACGGACGTGCTGAGAGGCACGCTCGACCTGATGGTGCTGAAGGCGCTGTCATGGGGACCGACGCACGGCTACGGGGTGCTGAAGTGGATCCGGCAGACGACGGACGAGACGCTTCAGGTCGAGGATGGCGCGCTGTATCCGGCGCTGCATCGGCTGGAGCGGAAGGGGTGGATCGAGGCGGAGTGGGGGGTCAGCGAGAACAACCGGCGCGCGAAGTATTACGCCCTGACGGCGGAGGGACGGCGTCGGCTGCGGGCGGAGCTGAAGACGTGGGCGCGGTTCTCGGGCGCGCTGGAGAAGATCGTGAGCGCCACGGAGCGGCCGGCGTGAGAT
>JBOHRM010001040.1:0-6335 GCA_050732715.1 Longimicrobiales bacterium | reverse complement strand
GCGGGGTGGCAGCGCGTTCCCTGGCGATGGCTAAGCTTCTGGCCTCCATTTCCGAGCAGAGGGAGCTGTCCAGTCGAGCCGGTCGAGCAGCTCGCTATCGATCGCCTCGTGCCCGCTCCGAATCGCTTCGGTGGCCGCCAGGGTGATGAGCGACGCGATCTCCCCGATCGTCCCCTCGCTCATGGCCAAGATGCGTTCGCTCACGGCCGGATCGGTGAGGGGTGAGGTCCTGTGGAGCGGCAGCCGAGCGCCGAAGCTCACCAGCAGTCGCAGATATTCCTCGCCCGGTGTCCAGCGTGGCAGCGTCATCGGCGTAAAGCGCCGGGCGAGCTGCGGCTCGCTCGCGATCACGTGAAAGGCGTCCTCGATTCCGGCGCCGACGATCGGGATCTGGAGCTCGTTGCCCAGATGCTTGAGGTCGTTCAGAAAGATTCGTTGCTTGGCCGGAGCTCCCGTGAGGACCTGCTGGATCTCATCGATGATGAGCATGCGCACGCCCAGTCCCCGCAGCACGGCGGTGACTTGGCGATACTTCGCGGCGGCCCGGTCGCTGTCCCGTTGCGGGGCGTGGACATAGTCCAGGATCGCTCCATAGAAGCGCGTTTCCTCAGGCACGGGCGGGGCTAGGATGCTCACGACCGGGACCGCGGCGGCGCTTCGCGTCGCGTGATCGTAGGCGGCATGCCGGCGGACGAAGCGGGCGAGGAGATGGGTCTTGCCGTTCCCGCTCTCGCCCACCACGAGAAGATTGGGCATGCGAGTGGTGGGCGGGTGTGCGAGGAGGTCCTCCATGCGCTCGAGGATCCGATTGGCTCGGCTGTAGCCGATCCAGACCGCGCTCTGCACGTGCCGGATACGCTCCTCGTCGCTCAGGACATGGCCTTGAGCATCCTCCTCGCTCACGCTCACTCCGGCAGCCGACTCCGGTTGTGGCGCCTCCTCTGGCTCCACGGAGCGTAGTTGGCTGGACGTCACGCGCCGGCGCCGGGCCGGAGCGGTGGGCGCCGATTCAGACGCTGTCTGAGGCGTCATGGAGCCTCCCAGTTGAGGAATCGGAATTGGCCGCCCGGCGAGGGGGCGGTGGCCGACTTGCCCAGTATGACGACGGTGCCAGCTCTTCGACTTCGAAGGGCGCGATGTCGGCCGTGGACGGCATCGGCGGCGAGGGTGCCGGCATCGGATGAGGGTTCTCCACCGGGGAGGCCGGCGGAGGATCCGCCCGCGACTGCAGGCGTGTTTGCTCATGGAGGCGACGGCGCTGCCGCGCTCGCCTCACTTTCGCGCTCTCTCGCTTCGCCGCCGCCTCCAGCGCCCGCAGCCGGGTATATGCCTCGAAAATGGCCGCCTCGTTCACCTGGCGCCTGCCGGCCGCCTTCGCGGTGCGCTGCGCTTCCCTGAGCTCCCACAGCGACATGGGCGGCCGAGCCAGATTCCGGTAAGGCACCCGGAAGTATTCCCGGAAATCGGGATCCCAGAGGTAGAGGACGCTCACATCGCGCGGGTCGCGCCGGAAGAGGAGCTTCAACCGAGCGCGGCGGTTTTCGGGATCGCGAGCATGGATGAAACGGCGGAGGACATCGCTGTAGTAATGCACGCCATCGACGACGACCCCGGTCGGTTGCACCACTCGCTCCACGTACGGCAGGAAGTCGAGACGGAGCCGCTCGGCATCACTCGGCAATCGCGGAGCCCCGGGGGCGGGCCGCGTGCCGTCGCCGACGAGTCCGCGCTCGTAGGCCAGGCGGGGCGTGGTGCCCAGCGCGCTGTGGAGCCGTTCGTGATAGACACCCAGCAGGAAGGTCGTGAGGTAGAGCTCGAGCTCCTCGAGCGTGAAGACTGCCTTCCCTTCAGCATCGTAGTCGCCCCGATCCCGGATGTTCGAAAAGGTTGTCCCGGGCAAAGCATGGAGCTCTCCTACCACGGTGCCCAGAAGTCGCTCGATGTGGGCGCCGTAGTGGGGCGTAGCCACGAGCCGCCAGGTGAGCGTGATCCCATACTCGGCGCAGGCGCGTCCCAGCGTGTGGCCGCGGAATTCCTTCGCATTGTCCGCGTGCACCGTGGCCGGGAGCCCGGCGCAAGGCCAGGGAAAGTCGAGGTCTCGCTCCCGCAGCCATGGACTCTTGGGCAGGATCGCGTGCGCCAGGCAGAGCCCGACCGACGCTGCACTCGGCGGATCGAGCGAGAGATAAAAGCCTCCCACGATGCGGCTGAAAACGTCGATCGCGACCGTGATCCATGGCCGCCCGATCGGCCTCCGGTTGAGGTCGTCGACCAAGATCACGTCCAGCTTGGTGTGATCGATTTGGACCACGCTCAGGGGACCCGTGAGCTCCGCCTCAGGGAAATTCCCGGGCTTCGGCGCGTAGCGCTCCCGCGCCTTCCGCCGCCCGTATCGGCGCTCCATCTGGCGCTCTTCCGCGATCTCAGCGATCCGCTCGCGCACGGTGTTTCGGTGCGGCGGCGGTCGAAAGCCGGCCTGGTGACATCTGCGGGCAATCTCGATGACCGCCTGGGCCACCGTGGGACGCTCCAGGGTGAGATAGTAGGACTCCACGACCTCGCGCACGACCGTCTCGACCTCGGGCGCGAGTTTGCGCCGGATGCGTTCGCCCCGCCGCGAATAGGGCAGCAGCGACGAGGTCCGTCCATCCCGCTCATAGGATGCGATCCACCTGTAAAGGGTCGCCACTCCTGTGCCCGCCTCCTCGGCGAGCGCGCAAGTGGTCGCCCGGGTCCGCGGCCCCGCCAGCGCCCGACGGACGAAGCCGGCCCGTCGCTCGGCCTCTGCCCACGCCGCGTCCGGCACAGCAGCGAGATCAGACGGCTGCGTATCCGGAGCCGTCAACGTCGCCCCTGCCGGACCAACATCGCTCATGTCGGCCTCGTCGCGACGAGCCAGGCCGGACCGCTGAGCAGGGACGCGGCTGCCCTGTGGACCGGGTGGTAGATTCGCGTCTGCATGGTCAGCGCTATGGCGTGATCGACAAGGAGCTGGCTTGTCGCGAGCAGGTGCCAGAGCGCCGCAATGCACCAGCTGTAATCCGAATTCGCTCCCCGAGCCGGACCTTGCGCCACTGCACCCAGAAGATCGTCAGCCGGCTCACTCCCCTCTCCTTCGATTCGGTCGAGGATGCGCGCAAGCCGTTCGGGCCGCGCCGGGTGCGTCCGAAACGGGAGCAGGAAGCGCGCATTGTGCAGGTAGGCGGAGCGGATGTGGCGTTCGGTTAGAAGACGAAAGCACCAGCCGCGATCCGCAGCATAACGGCGCGCCGCGCGCAGCTTCCGGAGAAGCGCCGTTCGCTCCCGTTCACCCGGAGGCTGGGCGTCCGCCCGGTGTTTGATCTCACAGAGTAGCGGCGGGAGCGTGTGGCCGGCGTGGCGGCCGTGGATCAGGACATCCGGTGTGTAGGACCGGTTACGGCCGACCTTGTCTATGTACGAGATCCTGACGGGCTGTACCTCGTATGCTGTGACCGCCGGCGCGAATTCAAGCACAAGCAAGAGGTCGCGCTCGAGCGTGGACTCGAACGCTGCCTCTCCAATGCACTTCGTCCCGGCGATGCGTCCCGTAAGGCTGCGGCGACTCGCTGGGATGCTGCGCACAGGCATCGCGCTCTCCTGGCCGGGAGAGTCACAGCAAACGCATTTCCAGTATCATGCACTCCTGTGCAGCATAACGCCAGTCTCATCCACTCCTGTGCGAGTCTCAGCGAGTCCTGTGCAAATCGCGCCCAAATCACCCCGCTGGTCTCAACGAGTCCTGAAATTCACATTACGTACGCAACTCCGTATCCGGATCGGCTTCTTCGCGGGCGCGCGGCGGCCGGCGCCAGCTCGTCGTCGAGGCTTCCGCCGTGCGCGCGGACCCATCGATCCACGCGAGCGTCCCAGCGTGCGATCTCGACGTCCGACAGCTCGCAGTGCGCGGACCGCTCCGGCTCCGGGAGCTCGGCGCCGTGCATCTGCCAGTCGAGCAGGTCGCCGAGGTCATGCGGTCCGAGACCGTCGTAGGGCTCGTTCTTGTAGCGGTTGCGACGGTCGGAGGTCGGTGGCCGGTAGCGGGAATGGTCGCATCGATGGCGTCCAGCATGCGGGCCTTCTGGCGCCGGCGGTCGTAGATACGACAAGCCTTCGCGAAGTCGGGATGCGTGCGGTAGCTGTACGATGCCGATTCGCGCTCGGCGTGGCGCGCGAAGCAGATGAACAGCGAGCGATCCAGCGTGCCGTTCACCTTGTAGCACTCGGAGCAGAGCGCGTAGTTGCGCTCCTTCTTGATCGTGCCGCAGGCGACGCAGTGGAGAAAGCGCCGCGGGGTAGGAAGCAGCGCCTTGGGTGGCCGGGAAGGCTGGCGGGTCGTGCGGGTGCGGGAGAGCTGTCGGGTGGTTCGGGTGCGTGAAGCTTGCCGGGTCGCGTGGGCGGTCGCGGGCATGAGAGCCTCCGGGTTGCAGTTAAAAACAACCGCCTCCTCCTTGATAGCGCTCGACACACCCGGGTGGCGTCGCGTGTCAAGGCCGGCGCAGCCGCCGAGCGAGGACACGAGCGAGGGAAGCCTTGACGCGTGGCTCCCGGGTGTAGATTTGAGAAAGCCGAGAGAGGCGGCTGTTGCCGTTGGCTCTGGTCAGTGTCGGCGCACGGCGCCGACTTCCTATGCGGGTGGCGGTGCGGCGACCTCGGGGCTACGCCGATCGCCGGTCATGCCATGGCGTGATGTTCTTCAGCGTCTCGGCAAAGGCTTCTTCTGCGACCTCCGTGTCATAGGCGACCTGGGCTCTTAGACAGTACCCGTTCGACAAACCGAGGAACCGGCACAGGCGCAGGTCCGTATCGGCGGTGATGGCACGGTTGCCCGCTACGATCTCACCAATTCGCTGGGGGGCACTGCGATCTCCTTGGCGAGCCGATACTGGGAGAGTCCCATCGGCTCGAGGAACTCGTGGCGCAGCAACTCGCCGGGCGTCACAGGGCTGAGCTTCTCCATCGTTCGTGTCTTGGAGGTCGTCGGGCCGTCCCGCGATCTGCAGCTGCCGAAGGTTGCGGCGCGCGCGGTCTCAATGTTGACGAATCGGCGAACATGCCGGCCCTTCGCGAGCCTCGGTGTCGGCGCTCGCCGAGGTCGTCTCCTATGCAGCCGTGGAGCGACGGGCCCGGGGCGCGGGAGCGCCTCTAAGCAACCCCTCCGTACTCAGATCCTCATCAATGTCCGGCCAGTGGATCCCGTAGCCTCCGCCCGCCACGCGCCAGTTGTTTCGTTCCTCCGGAGTGGCGTGGAGGAGACGCGGATACCAGGCGAGCGGAACGGTAATCGTCCGCCCATCCATGAGGTCCACGCTGAGCGTGTCTTCACCCAGGTGCACATCCTTGACCCGCTCGCCCGCATTAGGTACCGAGATGCTCATCCCATGCCTCCAGAAGATCACTCTGGTGCTCTTGCACGATTCGCTCGAGCCGGCTGAGCTCGTGCGGGCGGAAACCTAGGTTCCGCGCAAGCCCGACCGGCTCCAGCCAAAATTTGGCCGACAGGTCGTCGCGGTCAACATGGACATGCGGTGGCTCGCTCGGCTCGTGGCTGTAGAAGTAGAAGCGGTACGGTCCGCTCCTCAACACGTTCGGCACGACTCACCCCCCGCGGCATCCACGTCCAAACCTTGTACTCTCTTGAGCGTGAGGAGATTCCCGTCAAGCAGGGCCGGCGGTCCGGTCGATGTATCGGCATGGCCGGTGTGCGCCCTCTCTAAGCGGCCGTTTCGAGGTGCGCAAGTCTCGGGCACAGCGTATTCCTCGGGGCGCTTCCCATCACCGCGGAACACGGCGAGCGTGACTTATCGGAATTCGCCCCCGCCGTCTTCGACGATCTCGGGCGCGTCGGTGCTCCTGGCGCGGCGGCTGTATTCACGGCGTGCTTGAGGCGTTTGCGCTCCTGCTCGCGAAGCTCACGCCGCGAGTAGAACAGCCCCGCGTGCCACACGCCTTCCCGTTCATCGCCGTCGATCGCGCACGTACCACGACGCGCTCCAATCAGGCGCCAGTCGAAGCTCGCCTCGTTGGCGAGAGGGAAGCGGTACCCTCCCGGCGGCACGGTTCCGCTGCGCCAGCCCAAGGCGCCGCACGCGCGAAGCGTGTCGAGGACCGCGCGCCGCAACGCGCGCGGATTCTCGCCCTTCACCGAGACGTACACCTCAGCGTGCAGGTCCGTCGTAAATCGTATCGTCGCCATCGGTACCTCCTCGTGAGACCCGTCGCCTTCCTCCTCAAGGACCTGCGGTCGCACGACAACAGCGCCGCGCCGCCGGCCAGCCGATGAGTGACGACTCGCCTCACCATTGCACGACCACCGC
>JBOHRM010001039.1:0-2739 GCA_050732715.1 Longimicrobiales bacterium | reverse complement strand
CTAGTGTGGTGACACATAAATCTCTGGACCAATTCATCAGTATGTTGTATATTGCGGTTCATGGCAAACGAAACGCCGGTTCTGCGACTGCGGCGAGGCGATCGAGCGGTTCTGGAGGCGTGGACGCGCTCTCGCACGCTGCAGCGACGATTGGTGGACCGTGCACGCATCGTCTTGGCGGCGGCAGACAGGCAAAGCAGCCGGTCGATCTCGCAGCTGTATGATGTGCCTCGTGCGACGGTCTTGCTGTGGACGCGACGCTATAAGGCGGACGGCATAGCCGGAATCCAGCAGGACCGGCCGCGCGCGGGGCGTCCGCGTATAATGACGGCGGACATAGAAACCGTGGTGATCGAAAAGACAGTCACCGAGGCACCGCCTCCCGAGGTCGCCACGCACTGGTCGACGCGTTTGATGGCCAAAGCTACCGGCTACAGCCGGGAGGCGATCGGCCGGATCTGGAGGAAGTATGCGCTGAAGCCGCACCAGATCAAGCGGTTCAAGCTGTCGCGCGATCCACGGCTGTTTGAGAAGATTCACGATGTCGTGGGCCTCTACATGGATCCGCCTGTCAACGCGGTGGTCTTTTCGTTCGACGAGAAGAGCCAGATGCAGGCGCTCGATCGTAACCAGCCTGGCTTGCCCCTCAAGAAAGGCCGTGCCGGAACGATGACCCACGATTACAAGCGGTATGGCACCACGACTCTCTTCGCGGCCTTGAACGTCGCTACGGGTGAAACGATCCACGAATGCATGCCTCGACACCGGCACCAGGAGTTCCTGAAGTTCCTGCGCAAAGTCGAACGCTCCGTCGAGCCGGGACTGCAGATCCACGTAATCCTCGATAACTACGCCACGCACAAGCACGAGAAGGTGCGCCGTTGGCTCAAGCGCACCCAGCGCGTCCACCTGCATTTCGTTCCAACCGGGGCATCATGGCTGAACATGGTCGAGCGCCTCTTCAGCGAGCTGACCGAAAAGCAGCTCAAGCGCCTGGCAGTCACCAGCGTCGCCGAGCTCGAAGCTGTCGTTATGCGCTACCTGAACCATCGCAACACGCAACCGAAGCCTTTCATCTGGACGAAGAGCGCGAAAGTGATCATCGCCAAGATCGAGCGTGGTCTACAAACTTTTGCGTCAGTACACTAGCAATGGCCCGTCTCAGAACCTGGTGGACGCTTACGACATGGCCAACGGAGAACCTCCCTTCATTCATGAGGATGGATTTCCGGCCGTGAATCTCACTTCGGGATACGATCCGGGTGACCCCTATTCGAGCCGCGATCCCCGTTTTGACGCCACCGTGATTCATGACGGGTCCGCCTACCGCGGAGATGTCTTCGAGATGTGGGAGTCGGAAGATGGCAATACCTGGGGATTTGATCGTACAAGCAGAGCGGTGACAATCCCCGGACGGGCTATGTTCTGAAGAAGTTCATGCCCGACGAGGACGTGCCTCTGAGCTGGCAAACGACGTACACGAACCCCTGGCCACATTTCCGGTTGGCTGAAATATACCTGAACTATGCGGAAGCGCAGTTCGAGCTGGGTAACGAAGGCGCCGCCAGGGAATACGTGTCAAGGGTGAGAGCGAGAGCAGGCATGCCGCCGATACCCGGGAGTGTCAGCGGATCGGAGCTGAGACGGAGGATATATAATGAACGGCGGATCGAGTTGGCGTTTGAAGGACACAGGTTCTTCGACATAAGGAGATGGTTGATCGCCGGGGATGTCGAGAACAGGCCGATCAGGGGTATGGACATCATGAGGAATCTGGCAACCGGCGAGCAGACCTATACTCCGGTGGACCTGTTGGTCAAGGCACCGTATGAGGACAGGATGAACCTGCTTCCGGTTGCAACCGAGGAGATTCGGCGCAACCCGGAGTTGACCCAAGCCCCCGGCTGGTAGGCAACGAAAGTCGCGGCCATACATGCCGATGAGCTCGGCGAGCGTGCGCTCGGCGTGGTCGAGGGGCCCGATCAGCAGGAGGCGCCGGACCTCGAGATGCCGCGCAAACGCCGCGTTCACCCGGTCGCCGTGCTCCTCGAGCGTCGCTCGCGCTGCTTCGAGCCTCGTCGCAGGCCAGCCCAGGTCACGCGAGACGAGCGCGATCTCCGCTTCGGCGACGAGGCACCTCGCGCGCGCCACTGCCTCTTTCGCACCGAAGGCACGCGCGGCCCCTTTCCCGCTCGTCCCGGCATACTCGATCTCGAAGGCGGCCACGTTCTCCATGACGCGATCGCTGCGCGCTCTTCTGCCCACGCGCGGTGTGAGCGTTCATGCCGTCCTGCCTGGCCCGATCGACAGGCTCGGGTGACGATGCCGCTGCTGGTGACGCTGGTGGTGATCGCGCTGGTCGCGATCGGCATCGTTGTGTACGTGGAAGGCCGGCGGGCGACGCGTGACACGGCCGAGCCGGCAGCGACGCGGCCGCCGGCTCACGAAAGATCGGCGACCACTTCAGCTATTGCCATAAAAGCCAACTGACGCTCGCCTCGTGATGCCGCCGCCAGCGGATTCCGACTGACGATCGATTCGACCTCCGCTCGCAGCACCGCCGGGCGACACGGGCACGTCCTGCTCCAGTGTGAGGTCGTGCGCGTTCTCGGGCTCACTCGCAAGGCTCCGTGGCGCAGAGGTGGCGGCTGAAGAACGGCAGCACGTGGTTCTGGAACCGGACCGCGACCGCACTAGTGTGCGTACCGGGATAGACTTCGAAGTCGTGCGCGATGCCGT
>JBOHRM010001038.1:0-3956 GCA_050732715.1 Longimicrobiales bacterium | reverse complement strand
GGTTACGCACGCTCTCCCCCCGCCCGCCTGCCGGGCGCGGGTCGTGAGCGGGCGAAGCGCCGTTGTCGTGCTCGGCTGGCGTCACGTTGGACGATGCATCGGCGAGTGTGCGCGTCGCCGGCCGTACCCTGGACGCGCCCGCGCCGTTTGCCGAGCCGTTCTCGGTGTACCACGCGAGCACCCGCCGCGGCCGTCCGTTCGTCCGGCCTTTCAGCACGCGGAAAACTTCCTCGAGAATCTCTTCCTCGAAGCGCTCGCGGCTGAACCGCTCGGCGTTGCGGCCCGCGACGTGGGGCCACCACGTGCCGGCCTCGAGCCGGTCGAGGCCCTCGAGCAGTCCACGCGCGGAAGCGTCGTCGTAGAGCACGCCCGTCTGGCCGTCGATGACGGTCTCGCGGGCGCCGCCGCGGTTCCATGCGATGACCGGCCGGCCGGCCGCCTGCGCTTCCACGGCGATGATGCCGAAGTCCTCCTCGCCGGGCTGTAGCACCGCGCGGGCCTGCGCCATCAGCTTCACGAGCTCGTCATCCGGCACGCGGCCGAGGAACTCGACTGTCGGGCCGGCGAGCGCCTCGAGCCGGTCACGCTCCTGGCCGCCGCCGAAGACCTTGAGGCGGAACCCCGCGAGGTTGGCGGCCTCGATGGCGATCTCGATCCGTTTGTACGCGACGAGACGGCCACCGGTCAGGTAGTAGGACCCCGCCGCCGGATCGGCTCCGCCGGCGCGCGCGACACCGCTGCCTCCCCGCAGAGGGGGGCGGGAGCCCAGAGCGCCGTCGTGCTCGGACGCGCCGTCGCCGATGGACCGAAACCGCTCGACGTCCACGGGCGGATAGATCACTCTCGCCTCGCGGCCGTAGTTGCGGCGGATGCGTCCTGCGACGTGTCGCGAGCTGGCGAGAAAATGGTCGACGCGCTGGGCCGCCAGCCGATCGCGCTCGCGCAGCCGCCGGATCAGCGGCAACCGCAGCGCACCACCCACGCCGGGGTTGTAGAACCGCGATAGGTCC
This sequence comes from Longimicrobiales bacterium, assembly GCA_050732715.1. Lineage (GTDB taxonomy): Bacteria > Gemmatimonadota > Gemmatimonadetes > Longimicrobiales > RSA9 > JBOHRM01. The sequence continues at coordinate 2,946 of JBOHRM010001038.1, read as the reverse complement.
CACAGGTAGCGAGGCGGGGTGTGACAGTAGCAGATATGGAGCGTGCCCGGGGGCACGCGCACGCCCTTCGCGAACGCATGGCTTGACGAAAATACGAGGTCGACCTCCGGCAGATGGAGCTTCTCGAATGCGGCCGGCATGAGCGGCAGCAGCATCCGATGCTTCGATCGGCCGCCGGGGATCCGCTGGAGCCAAGTTGTCTGAATGTCGAGATCGCGGAATTTTTCCCGGGCCTTGGCGTCGGGATTCCAGAGCAAAGTATGGATCGGCGCGCGGTCGAAAACGCGGACGAGCGACTCGAGCACGCTCTCGGCACCGCCCCATTGCGCGATCCATTCGTGGACGAGCGCGACGCGAAGGTCCGCGGGCAGGCGAACCACCCCGTGTCGGCCGTTCATTGGTGTGCTGCGCTTCGGTTCAAACCCGAGCCTCCCCATCCCGAGTCGTGAATCGCTCTGTCTCTGCCGGATCCGACGGCTCTTTCATACGCAGCAACCGCGATGGCTCGGGAACGCGTTCGCCGTGCACGTGACGAGAACGTGCCGCAAACGGCTCGTTGCGCTGCACGGAATGTTCCAACCTGCACATCCCGGATGAAGCGCGTACACCACCTCCACCGGCAGCTACAAGCGGCCGTCCATTATAGAACGTCCGAGCCCGCCGAACGGCCAACACCGACACCCCTCCACCTTCGTCCTGCAATTGGCGCTGCGCCGCGCCGCCGGGGAGAGAACGAACGCGCAGTAAGCTCGTTCCGGATGCGCCTCAATGCAATGGCTGCCCGGAGGACCGCTCACCGGCGGACCCGCGTCGAAGGCAACGCGAGTGTCGTCAAGAACCGATGCGGCCTGTGGTTTGTCAAGTGTATCGCAGCCTAGCGGGTAGACCGGATCGCGGGCCGCGCCTAGGGGTCCGGGGCGAACGCCGCTATATATTTCAGATGATGGAGACGATGGAGGAGATACGGGCGTTAGGCGCGGCCCGCGCGGCGCTCGACGCGCTCGAGGAAGGCACGGACCTCGCCGTAGTGACGGCGGTCGAGCCACGGGCGTCGGCGGGGCGACGTCTGATCGTGACGGCCGCGGGCGCGGAGCGCGGCGGGCTCGGTGACGCCGCACTGGACGCGGCCGCCCGCGAGCTGGCACTCGATGCGCTCTCGGGCAACGACCCGATTTTGCGCTCGGTCGATCTGCCGAACGGGCAGGCGACGCTGTACGCGGAGGCGCTCCGGGCGCCCGACCGGCTGATCGTGGTCGGGGCCGGGCACATCGCGGTACCGCTCGCGCGGCTCGGCGCCATGCTGGGGTTCTCCGTGACGGTGCTGGATGATCGCGATGCGTTCGCGACGCCGGCGCGCTTCGGTGCGGGCGTCCGCGTGCTGCGATCCGACTTCGCGATGGACCCGTTCGCGGGGGTCGCGATCGGCGAGCGGTGCTATCTCGCGCTCGTGACGCGCGGACACCGCTGGGACTTCGACTGCCTGCGACGTCTGCTCGACTCGCCGGCGCGGCCGCGATACATCGGGATGATCGGCAGTCGCCGGCGCGTGCGTGCGGCGTTCCAGGCGCTGCTCGACGCGGGCGTTCCACGCGACGAGCTCGCCCGCGTGCACGCGCCGATCGGCTTGGATATCGGCGCGGAGACGCCCGAGGAGATCGCCGTGAGCATCGCAGCCGAGCTGATCGCAGTACGACGCCGCGCGCGGGCCCGAGGACGCGGGTCCATGGAAGGAGCCGGAGAGGGCCGGCGCGCAGACACGGAGTCGCTGACCCGGCGGGAGCGTGTGCTGGAGCGCTTGTTGCCCGAATCGCGGGCGCGCACGACGTTGGGCAGCGATGGATGAGCGAAGCGATGGATGACCGAGACGTTTACCGTGCGATCCTGGAGGCGGCCGCGGCGGGCCGGCGTTCGGCGCTCGCAACCGTGATCGACACGCGCGGGTCGGTGCCGCGGCACGCTGGCAGCAAGATGCTGATCCACGCGGGCGGCGAGTTGTATGGCACGATCGGCGGCGGTTGCGGCGAGGCGGATGTGATCGAGGCCGCGGCAGGGGTGCTCGCGACGGGCGAGCCGCGTGTCATTCGGGTCGAGCTGACCGATCCCGTCGATTCGTGGAGTCCGGCAGTCTGCGGCGGCGTGATGGATGTGCTGATCGAGCCGATCCTGCCGGTGCCGGCAGGGCACCAGCCGCCGCCCCGGGCGCCAACACGGGCCAGCGGGTCCGCGCAACCGACGCACCCTGACCCGTACTTTGGCGAGTAGCCCAACGCCGGGCGTCCGGCTGGATTCCGCGTCGTCGCCCCCGGCGAGCGGCGGCCGCGAGCCGACCCACGTCGAGGCGTGGAAACGGTACGCCGCCTACCTGCGCCGTCCGCCAGAGCTCGCCGTGTCCTGGATCGATGCCGAGACCAGCGCGCGCGCTTGGCTCATCATCAACTCGAGCCGCGGCGGCGCAGCCGGCGGCGGCACGCGCATGCGGCTTGGCGTCCGGCCGCGCGAGGTGACTTATTTGGCCAAGGCGATGGAGCTGAAGTTCGCGCTCGCCGGCCCTCCGATCGGCGGCGCGAAGACCGGTATCGACTTCGACCCGACCGACCCGCGCAAGCTCGAGGTCCTCGAGCGATGGTACCACGCGATCACGCCGATCCTGCGCCACCGCTACGGCACCGGCGGTGACCTGAACGTCGATGAGCTGCTCGACGTCATCCCGACCTTCGAGCGGCTCGGCCTGCGCCACCCGCAGGAGGGTGTGGTGCGCGGGCACCTGAGCCCCGACGCCGAGGGCTTCGACCGCGTCATGCAGCGGATGGACGCGGGCGTTTCCGCGCCGGTTGCCGGGGACGTCGCCGTCGACGGCGTCCCGCTCTCCGTGGCCGACGTCGTGACCGGCTACGGCGTCGCCACGGCGATCCGGCGGCTCTACGAGCGCGGCGGCGAGGATCTCGC
>JBOHRM010001037.1:0-2881 GCA_050732715.1 Longimicrobiales bacterium | reverse complement strand
CCCGCGGCCTGGTCCGTCACCACGATGGCCTTCATCGAGCACCTACCCTGCGTTGCAAAGCTCGGCCAGCCGGAATGGCTGCGGCCGTTCTACTCAGCCACTTCCGCCGGCGCCCGTCCGTGGAATCAACCATCTAGGGGAACGTCAAGCCGTAAGCGGCCGGGTCGGGCTGCTCACTGTCCCGGGGGACGAAGAAGCGCTCCAGCCCGCCCGGCACCAAGCTGAGCAGCAGGGTCGCCTGGTCGCCGACCACCTCGATCGTGTGCGGCACACCGCGGGGAAGAGCCGCATAGGCGCCCGGCCCCACCTCAACGCGGGCATCGCCGACCCGCGCGACTAGCTGTCCCTGCACCACGTAGACCAGCTCGTCCTCGCGCGAGTGGGTGTGCAGCGGCGGCTTCTCCCCGGCCCGCACCGTCCACAGGACAGCGCCATAGTCGCCTCCGGACTGGCTGCTCTCCACCTTCATCTCGAAGCTCGATCCGCCGCTCGAGGTCACCGTCTCGCCGCCATTGGGCGGCGTGAGAACCGGCTTCTGGACTGACATTTGTAGCCTCCTGATCGTGGATTTCCGCCGTCGCGCTTGCCCCACGGCCGGGCGAGTCTACATCGTTGGCCATGCCCCCGGCGGTGGCGCAACCCACCCGATGGCCAAGCCCCTGGTCACCGCATAGCCCAGGCCTAGACCTCGACCATCCCGCGTCGAATGGCCGCCTCGATCTCGGGGATGATCGACTCCGGCCCGCAGTGGTGCTCGTGGTAATGCGCCGCGGCGCGCTTGATGACCGCCTCGGCGGTCGTCTCGCGGAACGTCTTGGTTGCCCGGTGAATACGGGCTCGGGCAGTGCGTAGCCTTGAGCCGACGGTACTGCTTTGCGAAACCATTGACATGCCAAGCATCCGCGATGTCGAGGCAGCACAGGAACGCACGAGCGTCTTCGACGGCGCCACATGCCCAGGTGATTCGTCGGTCCGCGGGTGTCCTGAGCGCTCTTCGCACGTGAGTAAACGAACTATCTGTGTAGACGCGCGGCGCGTGCGTTCCGGACGTGGGAGTGCGCACTTGACCGGCAGTGCCCCGACCGGCGCGGAGCTGCGGGCCGCGCCCGTGAGCGTCAACGTCGGAATCCTTGTAAGGGCACGAACTTGAGACAACGCTGTCCGAATCGCCGCGAGCGTTTCGTCGCGCGCCCGCTCGAGAGCCAGAACGGCGTGACGGTTACCGGTCTGTTGGGCATGGGCGGCGAGTCGCTGGAGGGTTTCCGAGATTTGGCCGAGCAGCAGGATCAGATCGTTCTGGGCGTGATTTCTTCGCGCCCGAACCTGGGCGCCGAGCGAGGCCCTGCGGACGAACGTGGCGGGTGGGATCCCGCACGCGCGGGCCTGAGCGACGACCCGTTCCCATTCGACGTCGTGGTAGCGGATGTTGCGAGCCTTGCGCGGTCCCGAACGCGACACGCGAAAGATCTCATCATCATTCCGCGGCCGTGCGGAATTGCCAAAATCGGGAACACCGCGAGGCCCCTTTCCCATTGCTGGCTCCGTGCGCTAATGCCACGACCGCGCTCTCAAACCCTCTATTATTAAAGACCGGCGAGCGGGGGCCGAGTACGTGTCATTTCCAGGAGTCGTTGAGACTGCACACGACTCGATGAGACTCGCACACGACTCCGTGAGACTGGATTTCTATAACTGCCAATCCGAGCTGTAGGGTCGCCGCGGCCGGAAGCTGGGCGGATGAGCGGCCAGCGCGTTCGTCTCGTAGTACGTCCTTACCGCCGTCCATAGTGGGTCGTCCGCTTGCCAGACGTGCTCCGACCCCCAGAGATCCATCGCGAGGAGCGCCTCGGCGAAGCCCACCGGCCAGTTCCTCAGGACGTGGACGGCGAGTGTGATGGCGTGCCGCCGGTCCTCGAGATCCAGCCAGGTCGGGCTGACGGTCGGCGCTCGCCTGAATTCGCGCTGGATATAGGGGAGCCCGTAGCGCGCACAGAGCTCCAGCCAGAGCACCCGTGCGCTCGATCCTCCGGCGAGGAGGCGGACGAGATCATACACGTAGTTCAGGTAGCTCAAGGGGCGGATCGGGCCGAGCGCGGGAATCTCGATCTCCTGTCCGGCAAGCGCCCGATTGATGCACTGCTGAGCCCTGACCTCCACGCCACGCACTCCGTCCGCTGGCTCGGCTCGGCGCCGATCGTGACCGCATCCCTCGCAGACTTCCGGACCGATTCCCGGCAGAGTCACTGCACTTGCGCAGACGCTGCAACGGTCGGTGAGCGTCCGCCGGTGGCGGACGCAAAGCGTCACACAGGCCAGCCGCCATGTTCGCCTGAGGTACGGCGTCTCGTCGGCCGAAAGGCAGGCTGAGCAATAGAGGGTGGTGCGAATCGGCGCCTTTTCGTTGTGCCCGGGCGCGGACAAGAGCCGCCAGTCGCGGAGCTCCTCCGTGAGCGGCATAGCGTCAATGCGCTCGCGCGCGACTCCCGTTTTCTCAGCCAAGAGGCCCAGCAGCGCATGAGGAGGTTCGGTATCGAAATCCGCGGGGAGCGATCCGGGTCCCGGCCAGACGGCGTACAGGAAGTGGTGGGGTAGGGCGGAATAGTTTGCGGCGATGCGGGCGATCCAGGACGAGAGAAGCTCGTCCCGCTGTGGAGCGACCCGGATCGGCCAGATCGCTCCTGACAGGCGTCCGCCCGCGTCGACCAGCTCGCCGGTGGGCGGTGCGCGCTGGGGCGGGGTGGCAGCGCGTTCCCTGGCGATGGCTGATCACGCTACGCCGGAAGGCGCACCAGATGCGGAGGCACCTCATGGCGATGGAGACAGACGATTACCAGAGCATGTCGAATCGGGACCTCCTCCTCCAGTTCGGCCAGGGAATGCC
>JBOHRM010001036.1:0-2653 GCA_050732715.1 Longimicrobiales bacterium | reverse complement strand
GTAGAACGCAGCGGACAAACGTCGAGCGGCTCACTCGCCCAGCGGATCGGCGAGTGCGCCGCTTTTGGTTTCCGTTTCAGTCGAAGCGCGCGCGGTTCTTCTCGATGTACTGGTTCCACTCGGGCGGGACGTCGGTATCGGGGAAGATCGCGGTCACCGGGCACTCGGGCTCGCACGCGCCGCAGTCGATGCATTCATCTGGATGGATGTAGTACTGGTCGTCGCCTTCGTAGATGCAATCCACCGGGCACACCTCGACGCAGCTCGCGTCCTTGGTGCCGATGCACGGTTCCGTGATTATATACGTCATGTCCGACTTGTTCTCCTCCGCCTCGGCCTGCACCGCTGAATGGCGTGCAGTGTCGGATAGTGGAGCCCGCCGGGGCACGCCGCAAGGCCGTGCATCTCACACGCGGCCCGGCACGTGAATCTCGGATCGCTGCGCGGTTCCTTCGTGAGCGGCCCGAGCGTTTACGCGCACAGAAACCGTGTGGCGAACATCCCGGCCCACCACTGATATCGCCGCTCGAGCGTCGCGTTCGTGCGCGCGGCGAGCGGCAGGTACAGGCGCACGACAGCCTCGTGAAACGCGCTCCATCCGCGCGGGTCGCGCAGGTGCAGGTGCCGCGCGTGGTCGAGGCGTTCGGCGAGCGCGGCCGTCCGCGCCGCGTCGCTCGAGGTCACCAGCGCTTCGGTAAGCACCTCGTCGTCCGCGCCGACCCCTATCTCGTCGAGCAGTCGCGCGGCCTCGTCCTCGCCCCAGGAGATCAGTGTGGCCTTGTCCGGCGAGCGCCCGGGGAACAACGAGTCGAGCGCGATGCCCGCCGCCACGCATGCATAATCGAGCACGCGGACGTCTTCCATGAGGATGATCGCCGTCCGGCCAGGGTGCAGAAATTCCGGGTCGCGTTCGTCGCTCACCGACGCCAGGCGGTGCTCGATGACGCGGTCGAACAGCGTGCCCATGCGCAGCGCCGTGTCGTCATGGAACCCGACTCGCTTCGCCGCCGCGGCGATCCGCCCTGCCATGGCGCGCGCCCTGGGCGCTCTCCCGGACCCGCTCCCGCCTTCCCTTCGCGCGCCCCGGTCCTCAGTCCCCCACATCCCCATTAGTCCCTGTCGGCTTCCCACCGCCGTTCGGGGGTTCCATCGCGATCGTTGATCAGCCGTGCGATCACGAAGAGGTAGTCCGATAGACGGTTGAGATAGCGCACGATCGACGGCTCGATCGGTTCCTCCTCCGCGAGCGCGACGACGCGGCGCTCGGCGCGCCGGCAGACGGTGCGCGCCACGTGAAGCGCCGCGCCACCTGGGGAGCCACCCGGGAGGATGAAGACATCGAGCGGCGGCAACTCGCGGTCGGCCTCGTCGATCCACTGCTCGAGCTCGGTGATGCGCGTGACCGGCAGCCTCGGCAGCGCGGGGCCGCCCGGGCCCGTGGCGCTCGGCGTGGCGAGGTGCGCGCCGACCGCGAGGAGATCGGCTTGCACCGTCACGAGCGCATCCGCGACGGGCGTGTCGGCGAGGTTCGACGCGGCCCAGCCGATCACGGCGTTCAGCTCATCGACTTCACCGTACGCCTCGACCCGCGTGCTCGACTTCGGTACGCGCCCGCCGCCGAACAGCCCGGTCTCGCCTTTGTCCCCCGTCCTCGTGTAGATGCGCTGAACCATTTTCCGGGTTAGCGGGTTGCGGGTTGCGGGTTGCGGGTTTTCTCGATTGCTCGACTCGGCGGCCGATCGGGGTGCGTAACCCGCAACCCGGAACCCGGATCCCGACAACCCGGTTTCACGCCACCGCCGGTTCGAGCACCGTGAGTGTGCGCTCATCCGCGTCGAGCCGCGCCCGCACGCGCAGCGGAATGAACCAGTTGTCATCGGCGTGACCAATCGGGAAACCGTGGACCGCGGGCACGCCGAGTCGCGTGGCGACCTCGCCGAGCACCCCCTCGAGCTCGCGATCGTCATCCGAGCGTTCCGGCGGTCCAGTGAAGCGGCCGAGCGCGAGGCCGGCGGCGCCGTCGAGGCTGCCGCTCAGCAGCAGCTGCGTGAGCGCGCGGTCGATTCGGTACACGGCCTCACCCACGTCCTCGAGCACTACGATCTTGTCATGCGCGTCGAACGCGAACGGCGTGCCGCAGAGCGCCGCGAGCAGTGAGAGGTTCCCGCCGGCCAGCTCGCCTTCCGCGACACCCCCGGCGAGCGCGCTCGGCCGCACCGACTCGGCCGCGCCGTCCGGCAGCGGCAACTCGCCCGCGGGCTCCGCCTGGCAGAGCACGCGATGGAACGTCGAATCCGCGATCTCGGTCCAGCGCCCGCCCGCGTGCGGGCCGTGGAACGAGACGATGCCGGCGCGCCCGATCGCGACGTGAAGCGCCGTGTTGTCACTGAAGCCGATGAACGCGCGCGGCCGTTCCCGCAGCGGTTCGAGGTCGAGCCCTTCGAGCAGCCGCATGGCGCCGTAGCCGCCGCGCAGCGCCCAGATCGCATCGACCGACTTGTCCTCGAGCGCCTGGCGCAGGTCGCGCGAACGGCTCTCGTCCGAGCCCGCGAGATAGCCGCAGCGCTCGCGCGCGGCGGAGCCGAGCGCCGGCTCGAACCCGAGCGCCCTCACCCGCTCGAGCGCGGCGTCGGCGCGGTCGGCGGGCACAGGG
>JBOHRM010001035.1:0-2322 GCA_050732715.1 Longimicrobiales bacterium | reverse complement strand
GCGACCGCGTTCAAATCGGTCACACAGTTGAGCGCCGCGAAGTTGGAAAAAACACCATCGAACGGCGCGCTCGTGGCCGCAAGCTCATCGAGCCGCTCGAGCAACACTCGTCGCGTGCGTATTCGATGCGAGAGGCCCGCCGCATCGGCCTTCCGTTCCGCGCACTCGAGCATCGATCGAGCGCCATCGGTCACGAGCACACACCGGCCATGCGCTGCGAGAAACAACGCGTCCTCACCCGTGCCACCGCCCAGTTCGAGCAGCGAGGCGCCGGGCGGAAAGACGCGTAGTAGCGCGCGCCGTACGGCGCGACGTTGAGCGGCCACACTCGCCCACTCGCCGAACCGCTCGTCGAAGCTCGCGGCGATCGCGTCGAACGCTTGCACCGCCGGCGGATCCGATGCGGCGACGCCTCGAGCGGCCAACACGTCGATCACCTCCATCTGAATCGTGAGCACGTGACCATTGCTCTCGTCGCGCCGAAGATTGAACGTGAACGGATCAGGCGTGCTTCGTTGGGCTCGACTCGACCCGCGAACGCGCGCTGGATGGACGGCCGCGCCTTGCAGCGGGCTCCATCAGTTCAAGCTCGGCCCAGCCCGAATCGAGCGCAGCGCGGTCCTCCCCTGCGTTCGCGACCTCCACGTGAAGCAGATCGCGCACCTTGCGATAGAACGGGCTCGAGTAGGCGCCCTGGAACAGCATCGCCAAGTCATCCGTCTCACGCCAGTTGCGCTGCGCACCGACTTGCGCACGCACGCGGTCGTAGAAGGTCGTGCCCGGCAACGGGTACGCAACCGAAACCCCGATGTCATCAGGGGCTTCCTCACGGATCAGGTCGCGCGTGCGCAGGATCTCCTCCCACTGCTCGCCAGGGTATCCGAGCATGATGAACCAGCAGCAGCGGACGCCGGAAGCCTTGAGCGCCCGCGTCGCGGTGCGGATCTGATCGAGCGTGGTCCGCTTGTCCATCGCATCGAGAATGGATTGCGCGCCAGACTCGACGCCGACCCAAACCTCCTCTGCACCGGCCGAGGCGAGCGCTGAGACCACGCGTTCACTCATCAGGTTCACACGTGACTGCATCATGAACGGCACACGCGCATCTCGCGCAACGACTTCGCGGGCGAACGCCTCGATCCACTCGGCCGTCAAGCCGAAGATGTCATCTGCGAACCATACGTGGTCCGGCGCCACATGATCGCGAAGCGCGACGAGCTCATCAGCCACGCAGTACGCGCCGCGCTGCGCATAGCGCCGGCCCCAAATCGGCTTGGCGCACCAGTTGCACCCATACGGGCAGCCCCGCGACGTCACCACGTTCCACGACAGCCGCCCGTGCGCGCGGGTCCAAGCCTCGCGGTAACGCTCGATGTCGATAAGGTCCCACGCGGGAAGCGGCAACGCATCCAGATCATCGAGAAACGGGCGCGGCGCCGTTCGTCGCACGCGAACGAGCTCCGCTTCGTCGGCGCCCGACGCGCCTACTCGACCCCCCTGCTCGGTGGGCAGCGCCAGACCCGGAACCTCCGCCAGGCTCGCACCATTACCCTTGCTCCAGACCGCCGCAACATCGGCCAACGTCGGCTCGATCTCGCCAACCACGACCGCCTCCGCGCCAGCGCCGAGATAACGCCCGGGGTGGTCACTCGCGTCCGAGCCGTTCACCACTACCCTGCAGCCGCGAGTCCTCGCCAATTCCACCATTGCAAGCGCATCGCACCGCATGCGCTCCGTGCACATCTTCGTGATGAAGTTGAAGTTGTCCTCGACGATCGCGACAATGTCCGGGCTCACCTCGTCCAATGCACGTCCGAACTCATCCACGTCACGCGCGAACATCGCATCGAACAGCCGTACGTCGGCTCCACGCTCCCGTAGCGTCGACGCCGCGAGAAGCGTCGCCAACGGAGGATACGGTTTCATCCTTCGCAGCTGCTTTTCGTCGTGGCCCATGAAGAACGAATGCGCTAACAGCACGGTCGGTCGGAGCCCGGACGCGGTCATCGACTCTCCACCTCCCTCGGGGGCGCTGAATGTTCTAGATTGATCGCGTTCTTATGAATATCTAACGTTCGAGACGTGGACAATACGACGGATCGAGGGCAAGAGCTGACGAACCGGATGCTTCACGCGCGCATACCGGTGCTGGGCGTGAACGTCGATTTCGAAGCGAACGATGCGTCAATCCTCACCGCGGTCAGGACGTGGGCCGGCGCGAGCGGCGAGAGTCCGCCGCGGGACCGGACCCCGGCCGGGACGCCGGACCACGACCCCGTGCGTGTGCCTCGCGTCAGGTTGCTGCTCGAAAACGGTCTTCCG
>JBOHRM010001034.1:0-5318 GCA_050732715.1 Longimicrobiales bacterium | reverse complement strand
GCTCGTAGCTCTTGCCGAGCGCCTGCATCGCCTCCACCGCGGCTGGAATCGTCGCGTTCACGCGCTCGTCGGCTCCGCCGTACAGCCCCAGCACTGGCGCCCGGATGCTGGCGTAATGCTCGACGTCCGGTGACGAGCCGTAGTAGACCGCGGCCGCGCCGAGGCCCGAGGCGTGGATCGCGTGCGTGAACGACGTCGTCCCGCCCCAGCAGAACCCCACCACGCCGTACGCCCGCCTCGCCGCCGGCAGGCTCATGCCATACTCCGCCACGGCGGAGACGTACCCGCTCGCCACCTCGCGGTCGAGATTCCGGATCGCCGCCCTCGCCGCGTCGGGGTCCGCCACGTCGCCCGCCTCGTTCGCCGGCACGTCCATCATCGTCAGCAGGTCCGGCGCGATCGCGATGAACCCCTCCGCCGCGAGCTGGTCCGCCACCGCCCGAACCCAAGTGGACATGCCGAAAATTTCATGAACGACCACCACCACCGGCGCCGCGTCGCTCCGCTCCGGGTAGACCACCCACGAGCGGATGCTGTCCTCGCCCGCGCCGATCATCACCCACTCCGCGTGCCGGGGGGACGCGGCGAGGCGCGCGGCGGCGTCATCGGCGCCGGCCGGCAGAGATTCCTGCGGATCCGCGGAGGCGATCGCGGCGGCCTCCGCGCCGGCAGCACGCGCCTCATCCGCCTCTGCGGCGCCGCCGTTCCTGAGCACCCACGCAATGACGATCACCGTGACCACCAGCGCGAACAGACGAATCGCCGTGCGGATCATGTCGACGCCCTCCTCGGCAGTGAATGGTTGACCCCTCGATCATTCTTCCGGCTCATTCGATCAGCCGGATCTGCGCCCGCCCCAGCGGCGGCACCTCGTGGCAGCGCCGGCACCGCGCCTCGTAGGACTCGAGCCCGCCCACCTGGATCGTGGGCCCCTCCGCCGGCGCCGGCCGCCCGTCGATCAGCCGTTGGTTCCGCGTCGCGAGCCTGCCGCAGCACACGCAGATGGCGTGGAGCTTGTCGACCTCGTCCGCTATCGCCAGCAACGCCGGCACCGGCCCGAACGGCTCGCCCCGGAAATCCATGTCCGTGCCCGCCAGGACCACACGCACGCCGCGTCCCGCCAGCGCATTCGCCACGTCGACGATGCCCTCGTCCAGGAACTGCACCTCGTCAACCGCCACCACGCTCGTACCGAGCCGGACCGTTTCCATCAGCTCGAGCGACGACATCACCGGCTCGGACGCCACCTGCCCGCCGTCGTGCGTGCGCACCGCCTCGAGCCGTCCGTGCGCGAGTCCAGGTGAGACTTGAAGACCTGCACGGCCTTGCGCGCCAGCAACGCCCGACGCACCCGCTTCAGCAGCTCCTCAGACTTGCCGCTGAACATCACGCCGCTGATCACCTCGACCCAGCCGCCCTCGCCCGCGTAGTCCATCCTGGAGTCTACTCGGCGCTACGAGAGGTTGTCCAGTTAGGCACGCCGAAACACCCGTGTAGTCGGCAGCGCCGCGTAGCCGGAGGACACCTTTCTTGACGACGTTACACCCGCATGGCATCTTCGCTACATTCTTGCACGCCGCCGTGCGACGGACACTCCCGGCGTCCGATCAGGGGTGTCGCTGCCCCGCCACCTGTAAGAGTAAGCATCGCTCAGTTTCACCTACCTTCAGGAGGATGCCGCAGATGGTACGCCGCGAGATGATGGGCTGCACGAGGGCAGGACCTATTTCCATCCTCTTTGGGGCCCTATTGACATGCAGAACGATACTGGCGTCGCATGCCATATGAGCCGTCCGCAGTGGTAGTAGGACGCTAGGTCAACGCTGCTTCGCATGGTCGAAGAACTCGTTTACGTTGCGGGCCACGACACCCTATACATAAGAACGCTTGGTGAACTATGCATATTGGATGGCGATGACCTTATGCCGCTCGGTCAAGGACGCGAGCGGGCTTTGCTGGTGTACCTAGCTTTCAATATTGGTCGATCCATTGAGCGGGAAACATTGGTCGACCTCCTCTGGGATGGCGGTGGCAGCCGCGAGCGGCGGCACGGCCTGAGCCAACTTCTATATAGCCTGAAGCGTCGATATCCGCTCCTGAGGCTATCCTGCACCCGGAACACCGTCCGATTACAGAACGGCACAGTCGGCGTGGATGCGTTGAAATTGCTTGCAGCGGTTGATGCAGGCGACACGGATACCGCTTGCGAACTGTTCGAGGGACAATTCCTCGCCGGCTTCTACATTGATGCCGTAGGTAGCTTCGAGGAGTGGCGCGAGTCGATGACTCGCACTGTGAATGGCGCGGCCGCACGGGCATTGCGTGCTCGCCTGGACCGAGCGGTCGCAAGTGGAAGCTGGTGGGCGGCGGAACGCGCCTGTAACCAGCTGCTCGAGCTAGACCCCTACAATGAGGAGGTCCACGCCATACGGATACGATCGATCGGAGCTGACGGGGACAACGCGCGGGCCCTGAGAGAGCTCGACCGCGCCGTCGACCTTATTCGGAGGGACCTCGGCCAGCCGCCAGGGCCAGGGCTCTGCGAGTTGATCGCACAGACCAGCAATATAGCTCCCCATGATGCCGGTTTCGAAGGCGAGCCTGCGATCAGCGGTTTCATTGGCCGGACGGCAGAGCTAGATATACTAAGACAACTTTGGCGATCCGTACTGGATAATCACGGGGCGGCGATCGCCGTGTGTGGCGAAGCGGGAATCGGCAAATCGCGCCTGTGCACGCAGCTATTGCGTGTCGTAGCGATTGAGGGCGGCCGCGTGTTAGACGGTCGATGCCTCGAATCTTCAAGCCGGGTTCCATATAGTGGGATTTGCCAAGTATTGAGTCGGATTCGAGACCCCGATCTTGCCGAGCTGGATACCTACTGGCGCCAGGCTCTATTCGCAATCTTGCCAGAATTCAGTATGCAGTACAGCGATACCATACCATCCGTTGAGCTTGACGCTGGAGGTAAACGTCGGCTGCTCTTTGGGGCGGTCGTCCAACTCGTGAAGGCGATGGCTCGCCACCACGCGGTAGCACTGTTTCTAGATGACTTCCAGTGGGCAGATGCTTCGACGACGGAACTGTTGCACCATATCGTCCGGGATACACGCGACGAGCGCGTGCTCATACTTGCGGCCGTCCGACCTGAGGAGCTCTCGCGAGCTGAGCTTGCCAAGCACATCGAAGGGTTTCATGTAGTTACTGTCGAACCGATGAACGATGCAGATGCAGCTGAACTCGTTGCTGCGGTGGACAAGAGCCAATCCCTGGGGCTACCGGCACACACTCGGCAGAACGTGCTAAGTCGGGGCGTTGGGCGGCCGTTTCTAATTGTCGAGCTGGTGCGCTATTTGGCGACGGCGGAGGCAAGAATTGCGGATGATTCCACCAGCGGAGTCGATGCAATTCCGTCGGCTATACAGACACTCCTCGTTCGGCGCTTGCATGGGCTGAGCAAGGCTGCAGCCCACGCGGTCGATGTGCTCGCGATCCTGGGAGGGGAAGCGACCATGACTCTACTCGAGCAGGCAAGCCGGATATCCACCCGGGAGCTAGTGACCGCCCTTGAGGAGCTGCAGCACGGTCAGATCGTCCAAGAGCTTGGAGCGGCCTATGCATTTACGCATGACCTGATGCGTGAAGCCACAGACCGACGCATGTCAAAGGCTCGTAGGCGGTGGCTTAATCGGACGGTCGGCTCCGCACTCCAGCGAATGCCACGCATACAGACGGGCACAATCGCATTACATATGCAAGCCGGAGGCGAGAAGGCCTCGGCCTATAGTTATGCACTAAAGGCTGCATCCCAGAGCCAGGAGTTGTTCGCCCACTCCGAGGCGACATTCTTCCTCCGGCTCGCTGCCGCGGCAGCACTCGACGAAAACCAGCGAATCGCTGCTTTGGATCGTCTTTGCAGGCACCTTTACGGCCTTGGTGATCTTTCCGGTGCTCGAGAAACTCTTTCAGAACTCCGGCCGTGGTATGCGTCCAATCGGGATCGGGACGGTATGTTGATTGTAGCGGTAGCCGAACTCCATGCTGCGCTATATGGTGGCAAACGTCCCGCGGTTGAGCTGAGACAACATGCCATGGATCTTGCGAAGCTCATTGGCGAGTCAATTGAGCGGACCGAAAGCCCAGCCGTCGCCTTGATCTTGCAGACGTTCCAGACGGCGTATGACGCGGGACACAAGGGGTTCATTACGGCGTTCGCGGATGCTATCCAGCGTCAGGCGAGCATCGGGCCCGCGAGTTTGAATCGCGTGAGACACTTATCATCGGCTGCAGTGGCGTACGCACTTTATATTGATGCCTCTGGAGGATATGATCGGGGCGTAGCGGCATTGCAACACGCGAGGCAGATCGCGGACCCCGCGAGCGAGCTTTCGGCCCAACTTGCGTGTGGGGCCGCGAGCACGCTGAGCGGAATGTATGCCCGGGCAGAAGTTCATTTCTCGCGGGCGTGGGATCTGTCAAACGACGATGCGCTACAGCACCTGCGACGTCAAGTTGTGATAAACTATGCCGTATTGCTAATGGAAACTGGCGGACTCAGCAGAGCGAAGCGATTGCTGGAAGGTGCAGTTACTCAGGCTACAATGCATGATCGTCTGTTCTTGTTTGGCAATCTCGCATTTGTAGGGCTAGAAGAGCTAGACTGGAACAGCGTTCGTCGCTACACCGAGGCGTTGGAGGAGACGAATCATATACTTGGGGCATCGTGGGCCGCAATCGCGGCAAAGATGTTGAACGGATTCGTCGCGTTGGCAGAGGGTCAGGACGTCCGAGCACGGCGTTTCGCTAATGAACTGGGCCACGTGATCGGTGCAGGTCCAGATGTGGTGGCGGGAATGCTGGATTCATCGTATACGAACATTCTGTTTGCCCGTGTCGGGTTGTTGGGAACCAACGAGTTGGACACAGCGGCTGGCTTGAAGCGTGCGGCGGATGCCTGCCGGAGTACGAATGTTGGCGCGGCGGCGAGGCTTGACCTCGAACGTGCGCGAGTATTGCGATACCGGGCTCCAGGTGCGGCGGCCAAGGTGGCCAGAGGTGCACTCGAGTGGGCAAAGGAAGCCGGGGCAGCCCTGGCTGCCGTTAGAGCCAGTGAGGTGATCGAATCAATTCATGGCGGGTCGTAGTGACGGTCTCTTTTCCCAAGCCGGCGACGGCTCGCTCCGCTTCCACGGGGCCACCGGCCCCGGCTCCGAAGCCGCCGAGCGGCTCGTGCACACCGTGCAGCGGCGTGTGCTCCGCCATTTCGTGCGCCGCGGCCTGCTCGACGACGGCGCTGCCACCTACATGCTCACATGGCA
>JBOHRM010001033.1:0-11865 GCA_050732715.1 Longimicrobiales bacterium | reverse complement strand
GTCCGAGGTTCGCGGCAGCACGTCCGCCGCGGCCCGCCCTAATTGATTGGAGCGGCCCGCGCGGGAGGGACGAGGGCATTCATTCCCTCGGTATTTACCGGCCGGACGGAGAGCACCTGTTGACCCTGACCTTGCCTCCGAGTGTTTCGCCGTTCTACATGTCGTCCGATCCGGAGACGGGCCGCCTCTTCATGCACGCGACGGATCCGTACCCGCAGGCGATCGAGTACCGGTTGCGCCAGTGCGCGGCCGAGCCCTGAACCTTGGATGGGTATCCGCGAGCCGGAATATGAAGCAATCGATCGTTCATGTCGCCCTCGTCGTTCGAGACTACGATGAGGCAATCACGTACTTCACCAAGGTGCTCCAGTTCACGCTCGTCGAGGATTCACACATCCCCGAGCAGGACAAGCGATGGGTTCTCGTGGCTCCGCCGGGCTCGTGTGGCAGCAATCTCCTGCTGGCGCGAGCGGCGACACCCGACCAAGCCCGCTACATTGGGAATCAGACGGGTGGCAGAGTCACCTTCTTCCTGAGCACGGATGACTTCTGGCGCGACTACGAGGGTATGCGGGCCCGCGGTGTCGAGTTCGTACGTCCGCCGGCGGAAGCGGCCTACGGCACGGTTGCCGTGTTCCGTGATCTCTATGGCAACCTATGGGATCTGGTCCAGCCAGCGGGTGGCCAATGAAACGCAGTCGCGACTCCTTCGTGGCCTCGGGTCATGAACCGGATGACGCAGCCGATCCGTCACCGATTCACGGCGCAATCCTTCAAGCCGAAACCGTGAAAGCGCGGGCGGGGACCGCCAGAAGTATGTAGTTCCGATTGGACCGACACTGACGAGGGGAACGGACAATGGCCGGATATTGGAAGGAACGGGAAGGACTCGATTACTATCGCATCGCGACCGACTATGTGCGAAAGCACGCTCCACCTCAGTGCCGCTTGCTCGACGTCGGCGGCGGCGTCGGGGGCGGTTGCCGTTACCTGGACGCATTCCCTGACTATCAGCGAACCGTCGTGGAGCTACCGTGTGGACCGGGCACGCTGGAAGGCGTGCGAGTGATCCATGCCGATTTCTTGGAGTGGGAGCCGGACGGTACGTACGATGTCGTCATGTGCCTGCAAGTCCTGGAGCACATCCCCGACGCAGCGGCATTCGCGCGGAAGCTGTTCGCCTGCGCACCGGTGGCGGTCATCAGTGTTCCGTACCGGTGGCGCGCCGGACACTGTAAACATCACGTCCATGATCCCGTCGATGAGATCAAGCTCTACGAGTGGACGCAACGTCAACCCTCAGACTGCATCGTCGTCGGTCAAACGGAGGAGCGTCTCGTTGCGGTGTATGAGCCGGCCGGTACGGCGGCATTCGAGAGCCACGGTGGGGTGCCGATGGTTCCGAGGCGCCACAGACGGGACACCGCCGCGAAGCTAGCCTCCTTACTACGTGCTCTCGCGCGGTCTGCGCGAACAACGCGGGGTCGAACCAGGTGATATGATCGTCTTGCTGAACGGCCCTCTCGGTATCGGTAAGTCTACGCTCGCAGAAGCGCTCGTCGAGAGCATGGAACAGTCGGTGATGCTCGATGGCGACAGCCTCATCGCGGCCAATCCAGCACCCGACCACGAGATCGAGTATTTACACTCGACCATAGTCCTACTCGTTCAGCACCATAGGCGGTTCGGGTATTGTCGCTTCGTGATCAATCACATCTGGCGTTCGCCAGCCGAGCTCGCCGACTTGCGGCATCGGCTGGCCGACGACGACGACTTTCGTTGTTTCTTGCTGACGCTCGCGGCCGACGAAAATCTTCGACGCATCGAACGGCGAGGGCGTGCGCGGGCGGTGGGCGAACACGAGTTCGAGCTGCGCACGAATGTGGACGAACGTCAGATGCTCGCGGCATTGCCCGCCGGAGAGCTGGGCGAGCCCTTCGATGTTACGGCAGCGCCTGAAGAGCTTGTCGCGAATATGTTGCGTCGCCTCGGCCTGCACTCCTGATTCGGCTGCCGAATGAGGATTCGTGCGCTGCTGTTCTTGCTAGGGCTCGGGCCCGGCGTCACGTCGTGTATGGAGACGGATCGGGGACAGCCGGAGCGGTTGGCGCCTCTCTTCACGCAGCTGCCGTCGTCTCAGACTGGTGTGGCGTTCGACAATCCTCTGCAGGAGGACCCGGTCAGGAACGGGTTGTCCTACGAGTACTACTACAACGGCGGCGGCGTCGCGGCAGGTGACCTGAACGGCGACGACCTGCCCGACCTCTATTTCACGTCGAACCTTGCCCCCAACCGTCTCTATCTCAACCGCGGCGGGCTCCGCTTCGAGGATGTCGCGCTCCGCTCGGATGTACGCGGCCATACCGGCTGGGCCACCGGCGTGACGTTCGCCGACGTGAACGCCGATGGGCGTCTGGACATCTACGTGAGCTACTCGGGCGCGTACGATGACCCGGACCTCAGGCGGAACCTGCTCTATATCAATCAGGGCGTGCGGGATGGCGTCCCCGTTTTCAGCGAAGAGGCCGCCGCCTTCGGGCTCGACGATCGGGGTCTGTCCACCCAGGCTGCGTTTTTCGACTATGACCTCGACGGCGACCTGGACATGTACCTGCTGAATCACGGGGTCGCCGGGTATCACACACTCGCCGAGCTCAGGGCCCAACGCTCGCCTGTCCAGCTCGACCGACTGTACCGCAACGACGGCGGCAGCTTCATCGATGTCACGGAGGACGCAGGCCTCGCCGACACGAATCTGGGCTTCGGCCTGGGGTTGAGCATAGGCGACGTGAACAACGACGGCCGACCCGACATCTACGTCGCCAACGACTATTCTGGGCGCGACTATCTTTACCTCGGCCAGCCCGGCGGGCGATTCGTCGACGTACTCACTGAATCTGTCGGTCACACCCCTTTCGCCTCGATGGGTTCGGACATCGCAGACATCGATGGTGATGGCTGGTTCGACCTGATCGTGGTCGATATGGCGATGCCGGCGCACTATGATCGCCTGGCGAGCGATGCCGCACTCCAGCGCGAACGCTTTGCCAGGGCCGTTGCCGCGGATCAGCACTATCAGTATCGATCGAATGGACTGCAATGGAACCGCGGCGTCCGTGGCGGAAGCGATCCGGCGCGTGGAGCCCCCGTGCCGATCTTTTCGGAGATCGCCTTTCTGAGCGGCGTGGCGAGAACCGACTGGAGCTGGGCGCCGCTGTTCGCGGACCTCGACAATGACGGCCGGCCAGACTTGTTCGTGACCACGGGGACGCCCGGCAACTTCATCAACGCCGACTTCCACGATTATCGCGATCGGCGAATGAGAGAGGTCATCTCCTCAGAAGGTCGCGCGACGCCCGACCTCATGAACGAGCTGCTCCAGAATCTGCCTCGCCGAGAGGTGCCCAACCTCGTGTTTCGGAACGATGGCGACCTGGCGTTCAGCGAACGCACCATCGATTGGGGACTGGACCAGCCCTCGTACTCGAACGGCGCGGTGTACGCGGACCTCGACCGTGACGGTGACCTGGACCTGGTCGTGAACAATCTCATGGGCGAGGCGTTCGTTTACCGGAACAACAGCCGGGAGATGGGGGATGCGCACATGCTCGCGGTCCGATTGCACGGCCCACCCGGCAACCCGTTCGGCGTCGGCGCGCGTGTGCGGCTCGTTTCGGGAGATGTGCACCAGGTTCAGGAGCTCCAGCTGACACGCGGCTATCAGTCATCGGTCGAGCCGGTCCTGCACTTCGGCCTTGGTGCGCGCACGGTCGTGGACACGCTCGAGGTGGTCTGGCCCGATGGCACGCGCGAGATCAGCCTTGGCGTTGAGGCGGACCGCTATCTCCAGGTTGAACACCGCGGTTCGCGGGGAGATGCGAACGAAGCGGCGCCGGGCGATCGCCGCGCGGGCGCGGGTGCTACGGGCGTCGCGTCGGGTTCGCTTTTCATCGACGCGCAAGGCGCGATTCAGCCGGCCGCGACGCACTATGCGCTCGTCTCCAGCATCGACTCGACGCTACAGCCGTATCCATCGAGGCGGGACGAGGCCGCTCTGGCCGTTGGAGACCTGGACGGCGACGGGCTCGAGGATTTCGTGTTCGGCGGAAGCGGCGGTGAGCCGTCACGGGTGTATCGGCAGCTACCAGACGGGACCTTTCGGGGCGTGCCGAGCGCACTTCGTTCGGGTTCCGAGCTCCGAGTTCCGAGTTCCGAGTTCTCGACCACGGACCAACCCGGAACCCGAAACCCACTCTTTCCCTCTCCGCCGTCGGGGGAACCGGGCCAGGGTGAGAGGAGCGCCGCGGGCGGGGAGACTCACGAGAACGAGGAGGCCGTCGCAGCGGCGATCTTCGACGCGGACGGCAACGGGTGGGCGGACATCTGGCTGGCGACGCGGGGAGCGGCCGGCTCGGGGCCGACGGCAACGGCAACGTACGCCCACCGGCTCTATCTGAACGAGGGCGAGGCAGGCTTCCTAGAAGCAGCCGGTCGGTTGCCGAGTCTCACCGATGCAGGCTCCGTACTCGTGCCCGGTGACTACGATAGCGACGGGGATGTAGACCTGTTCGTCGGCGGTCGGAGCATCCCCGGTGCCGGGCTGGGCGCGGGCAGCCGGTTGTTACGAAACGACGACGGCGATTTCAGAGACGTGACGGGTCGCGTGGCGCCCGCTCTGGCGAGACTGGGGACAGTCACGGATGCCCTCTGGGCGGACGTGGACGACGACGGAGCCTTGGACCTGGTCGTCGTGGGCGAGTGGATGCCCGTCACGATTCTGAGCAACGACAACGGCCTGTTCGATGACGCCACGGCGCGATCCGGCCTCGAGAGTCTCACGGGGTGGTGGCAGAGCGTGGCGGCTGCAGACTTCGACCGCGATGGAGACCTCGACGTTGTCGCGGGCAACATGGGCCTGAACCAGCCGTACGCCCCGACGGCGGAGGCGCCGTTCGAGCTGTACGTCCACGAGTTCGGCGGAAGCGGCCGGGACGTGACCGTGCTTGCGTATTACGAGGCAGGCCGGCAGTATCCTTGGTTCGATCGGACGGTTCTCGCCTCGGCAATCCCCTCGTTGCTCGACCGTTTCCCCACACACGACGCGTTCGCTCGGGCGGCGTTGCCCGAGATCCTGGGCGCCGGCACGCTGCGCTCCGCTCGCAGGCTCGAGGCCCGCACACTTGCCACGGCGTACCTCGAGAACGCGGGCGAGGGCCGCTTCCGGGTGCGACCGCTTCCGCGGGCCGCGCAGGTCTCGCCCGTGGCCGGGATCATACCTGCCGATTTCGACGGCGATGGCGCGATCGACCTCGTGCTGGCCGGCAATCTCCACGCGCTGGATTCCGGCGTCCCTCGCGCCGACGCCGGCGTCGGCCTCTTCCTCCGCGGCGATGGCGCCGGCGGCTTCGACCCGGTCACGCCGATCGAGAGCGGTTTTTTCCTGGAAGGCGAGGTACGACGACTGATCGGTATCCGCGTGGCGGGATATGGCGCGCCGGGACTACTCGCCGCCGTCACGGGTGTGGGTGTGGTCCACGTGCGCGCCGTTGCGGGCTCACCTGCATTCGTGTCGGGTCCGACCGGCGGAGCGACGCGGTGACCTACAGTCGTCCATTGCATTCCTCGTGCTCGTGGTGTGGAAACGGGCGGCCGATGCCTGCCCGGCCGAGTTCAAGCGGGATCGTCCGGCTCTTCCCGAACAAATGGGCGATCGATGCCAGACATCGTCTAACGCATGGAGGACGTCTTACTGTGAAGGCAGAACGCATCAATGCGCCCACTGCGCCACAACCGGTTGGTGGTTACTCGCAGGCGATCGAAGTCCGCGAAGCGCGTAGGTTGCTTTTCATCAGTGGCCAGGTGCCGGAATCGTCTGATGGTCATGTGCCCGATGACTTCAGGTCACAAGCCAGGCTGGCGTGGTCCAACGTCAAGGCACAACTCGAGGCCGCGTCAATGACGATCGAGAACCTCGCGAAGGTGACCATCTTCCTGTCGTCGCGTGCGTACGCAGGTCCGAACGGCGAAGTTCGCTCTGAGTTTCTCGCTGACCACGCGCCCGCGCTGACGGTCATCATCACAGGCATCTTCGACGAGAAGTGGCTGCTCGAGATCGAGGCATTTGCAATAGCCTAGACTATATGACGCCAGTGGGTCGAGCACGCGGCGACCGGATGTCGTGCCAGAGTATGGCGCGCAGTACCAGGACGATTCCGTGGCTGCAAGCTATCACTTGCGCCAACCCTACACGCAGGAGCTCTTCACCACTCTCGTGGAAATCACCATTCGCGAATATCAGCCGGCGGATGCCAGCGGCCTTCGTCGTTGCGTGGTGCAGCTTCAAGAATACGAAAGGACGCTGGAGCCGCGGTTGCGCGCCGGGGAGATCATCGCGGACGCGTATTGCGAGATGATCCACGTGCGTTGTCGGCGCTCGCGCGGATGCGTCTTCATGGCCGACGAAGCGGGGACGGTCGTCGGTTTCGCCGCGGCCCTTGCGCATGTGCCGTTCACCGAGCTCGACGATCCGCCTGGAACGTATGCTCTCGTCACCGATCTCGTAGTACTGCCCAATTATCGTGGCCGGGGGATCGGACGTCGCCTTCTCGAGCACGCCGAATCCTTCGTCAGGGCCGAGGGCGCATCGGAGCTCCGGATCGGCGTGCTCGCCTCGAACGAGGCACGGCGTCTGTACGTCGCCCGCGGCTTCACACCGTACCTGGAGATCCTCGCGAAGCGTCTGTGATTACGGGCACATCGTTCGAATCCCGGACCGCTCCGGTAGCATCGTAGTCAGGGTGTTATCTTCCAGCGATGACGTTTGTGGAAGCGGTTGAATTCCTCATGCCCGCCGTTGACGGGCGAGGACTCACATGGGCAGACCTGGGTGCCGGATCGGGCACGTTCACGGAAGCGCTGGCGCACCTTCTCGGTCCAGATGGAACCGTGATCGCTGTCGACAATGATCCTCGTGCCGTTCGTCGTCTGCGTCAATTAGCCGACCGATCGCAGCCGGGTGCGGCTTCCATCGAGGTCGTGAAGGGAGACCTGAACGCCCTTTCAGCGATCCCCGAGCCTGACAGGGGTCCGTGGCAGGGAGCGCTCTTGGCGAACGTTCTCCATTACTTTCAGGAGCCCGGCCGCGTCCTCGAGGATGTCTTCTCGAGGCTCTCGCACGAAGGTCGCGCGGTAGTGATCGAGTACCGACGCGCGACGGCGAGTCCGTGGGTGCCGTATCCGATCTCACCGGAGCATCTTCAACACACCGCGCGGGCTTCGGGTTTCGGGTCTACGCGCATCGTTTCAGAGCGTCCCTCGCGATTCCGCGGCAGCCTGTACTGCGCGGTGCTGGAACCGGCCGAAAACCATGGACCTCGCGGCGAACGTTTTTGACGTCTGGGCTTTCCGGAACGGACCTGATGGCATCGAGTTTCTGTTGCTGTATACTTCGGTCGAGAAGGCCGTACGCTACTTCAACGGCGGCAGGTTCTGGCAGATTCCCAGCGATTCTGTAGATGATGGGGAGTCGGTGACGCAGGCGATCGATCGACTGCTCGGGCGATACGGGCTGCGGCCGAAGCGGATTTGGGCAGGAGAACACGCCTATCTCATCTACAACAGGCGCTTCGACGAGATGCAGGCGATCGGCGTCTACGCCGCGGAGGTCGATGACGCCGTCGTGCGCCTCGATCCGATGGAGCACTCGGAGTATGCGTGGCTTCCCTACGCGGAGTGTCTCGAACGCATTCATTATCGTGGCTTGAAGGACGGGTTGCGTTCCGTCCATGAGTACATCACGGGCGTAACGAAACCTGCCAAAGAGCTATGCCTCTATGACGCATCAATCGGATGACCAGTCGATCCGATCGCGTTGCTTTACGCCTGCTCACCATGCGACGAGGCGGCCGACGGTGAGGCTACGCCCGCAGCGCCCCATGGGGTGACCGGGGCCACCGCGGGGCGGCTCTGTCGATCTCCCCGACGCTCGTTCGACCCATCCATGAGAGCGGTTATGGTGGTGACTGAGAACGAGAGCGTATTGAACCGTCGTCGATACCGAGAGGCAGGCATGAGCGCCAAGTCGCCCGCCGCCAAGGGGGGCATCAAGCCAGGCACGAGCGTCGCGATTCTGAACGGGGTTCCCGAGATCGTCGCGGCGTTGGGCCTACCGAGCGATGTCCGATTCGTCGGGCCGATCGATGCTCAGGTCGTCTTTCTGTTCGTCAACACCCGCGCCGAACTGGACCGACACATGCCGTCCGCGGTCACCCCTCTCGCTCCCCACGCCGTGATCTGGGTCTGCTTCCGGAAAGGCTCGAGGGCGGCAGGCCTCGACATGAGCCGCAACGACGTCTGGGCGGTCGCGGAGCGCCTGGGGATGCGCCCACTCGGGCTGATCGCCATCGACGAGACCTGGTCCGCGTTCCGGCTGCGACGCCACGTTGGTACCGGGTGAGAAGACGACCTCAAGGCGGGCCAAACCCCCGCTCATCGTCATTGATGCACGTACAACCCCCCATTCGCGACCGTGCGTCGGAACGTCAGGCCAGTAGCGCGACATGGCATCGGAACAGTTGTTGATTTCAGACCAGTTCGACCGCTCGTCTCGATACCACCCCGAGTGGATCATCGCGAGCGCCAGTGGTGGGGCGAACGCGCTGTGGCTTACCGAATGGCTTGCCGGTGCGCTGGATCTTCGGCCCGGCATGCGAGTGCTGGATCTCGGTTGCGGCCGAGCGTCATCTTCGATCTTCCTGCGGCGGGAGTTCGGCGTGCAGGTCTGGGCGACCGACTTGTGGTTCAGTGCGTCCGAGAACCTTCAACGAATTCGAGATGCCGGTGTCGACGACGGTGTGTTCCCGATCCACGCCGATGCTCGGGATCTACCGTTCGCGGCGGAGTTCTTTGACGCAGTCGTGTGCATCGATTCTTATCCCTATTTCGGTACGGACGACCTGTACCTGGCCACCTTGACCAGGTTTGTAAAACCAGGTGGCCAACTCGGTATCGCGGGCGCGGGTCTCGTACGCGATGTCGAAGGCTCACCGCCCGAGCATCTTCGGGAATGGTGGACACCAGACCTCTGGTGCTTGCACTCCGCAGAGTGGTGGCGGCGACACTGGGAACGGGTGGGTATTGTCGAGATCGAGTGCGCGGACACCATGCCGGATGGCTGGCAGCTCTGGCGGGAGTGGCAACGGGTGGTCGCGCCGGACAACGTCGTGGAGATCGAGGCGGTGGAGGCCGATGCCGGTACCTATCTCGGTTACGTCCGCCTCGTCGGCCGTCGGAGGGCGGGCGTTTCGCTTGACGAGCCGATCGTAACGATGCGATCCGATTACACGCGTGCGGCTTTGCTGCGCGTCGACGAGCGCGCCGAGTGAACCGCTAACGACACGGTCTAGTAATCGCGGTCACAAATACGCCCACGCATCTCGTCGCCGTGAAGCCCCCTCACCCTGACCCTCTCCCCCAGGTCGGGGGAGAGGGCACATACGCCCGTGGTCAGGCGAATACGTCGACGGATTTGCGAACTGGGGCCCTTTTAGGTCACGGTGCGGACCGCGCGAGCTTGATCGCGGTCAGCTTGCCTTCCGCCGGCCGAACTTCCTACGCATCAACGCGGTGTGGCGATCACTGCGGCCGGTCAGCACGAGCTCGGCGTACCCGTTCCCGGGGTCACGGCCGTGGCGCAGCAGCCGGTCGACCGTGCCGGGACCGCGGTTGTACGCGGTGAGGGCAAGCCGTTGGTTGCCGTCGTAGGTCTCGATCAGCTGGCGGAGGTAGCGGAATCCGACGCGAAGGTTCGTGCGCGGTTCGAGCATCTCCCTCCGCGTCATGCCGGGCTCGAGCCAGCGCGCGGTCGATGGCATCAACTGCGTCAGGCCGAGTGCGCCGACGGGCGATACGGCCGACGAGCGGAAGCTGGACTCGGCGCGGACGAGGTTGAATGCGAGCTTCGGCGCGATCCTCTCGTCCAGCGCGGCGAGGTGGATCTGGTGCGCCAGGTCGAACGAGATGCGGAACTGGCTCGCGAAACCGGCGGACCGCCGGGCGTGCTGGCGCTCGATCGCGCGATCTCGCCAGGCACGCGTGATCGCGTCCCGCGCCCGGGCCTCGACCCGCGCTTCCGCCGCAGTCGCCACGGCCGCGCTCGTGCGCTCGTCCCAGCGAGCGGCGTTGGCCCGGAGGGCGAAGACGGCGCCCGGGATGATCATGAACGATCCGATCAAGAGCTGTATGACAGGCCGCCGCACTCTCCGGCGCAGCGCCCTGGAGACGGGGAAGCTCCTCAACGCAGCACTCTCCGTGTCAGGCTATGTAGAGCCGTTGGCGCGCGATTCGTCAGTCCTGCATGAACCGGCTGGAACGGCATGTTTCGGGGGGCTTGGCTCGGAAGCGATCGAAAGACTGAGACCGAATATCTATGGCAATGCGCCCCCAAAGGTTTTAGGCCTGGCTTCTACCCGCGCCCGGGCCGAGTGGGTCCGCTGGCCCTCTCTGACGGCGCTGGCCGGCCCATCCATCCTGGCAGCCGGGCCGACTGGCTCGCCCCGGCGCCGGCCCCTGGCGAGAAAGGTGGGCGAGCGGTGAGGCAAGTGTCGGCCGCCTAACGCAGCGTGACCTCCGGCGTCGCGCCGGCCTGGAGCTGAACGGTGTAGGGTCCGGCGGTGCGTTCGCCGTCAGCGCTTCTCGCCGTCACCGTGATGCTGGTCGCGGTCTGGGACGCGATCACGAAGCGCTCGGTCCCGCCAGCGCGCACGGTGCCGAGCACGGCGGGCCCGGCGCCGGTGTCATAGGACACGATCATATCCTCGCTCAGCGAGTTCGTCACGGTGAGATCGTACGCGGGGCCGGGGTCGGAGCCGACGGCCACGGCGCGGGCGCACCCGGCGATCGTAAGCAAGGCGATCAGCAACGAAGCGAATCGGACACGACTGGCGTGAGCCATGGCGTTCCTCGGGGTTTCGTGTTCGGAGCTAGAAGCTCGACGTTCCGCGCCCAAAGTTCAAGGTCACCGCTACAAATGACCGGGCACGCCGGCTCGGCGCGGACACGGGCGCGATCGCGCCCGTGTCACGGACGGCACGCGGGTGACGCGAGGTGGGGGCGCCCTAGTCCCTAGTCGGGGAACAGGATGTTGCGCGCGGTCTCGTCGGTGGCGGGCTGGCCGGTCATGAGCTCGATGAGCGCGGCCATCTCCGCGCCGAGTCGGGCGGCGCGGTCGTACAGCGTGAGCAGGTGTCCGTACTCGAAGTACGAGATGACGGCCGGTTCCGCGGCCGGGTTGTTGTGCTCGACGATTGACGCGTCGGTCCGGCTGCGCGCATCGGCAACGAGGAACTCGAGCGCGCGGATGATGCCGCGGAGCTCGTGGAGCGATTCGACACCGATGTCGCCGTCGAGGCGGGAGGTGAGCGCCTCTATGTCCGCGCTGATCTCGGGCGGCGCGGCGACGCCGACGGTGCCCGCCGTGGCGAGCACGCTTCCCGCCGCGGCCCTCACGGCGGACAGTTCTTCGAAGCTGCACCGCAGAATCATCTTACGCCCTCCGCGCTCCGGTGCCTTGCATCTCTCATATCCATGACACCTCGACCCGGTTCCCCACAAGGCGACCTACGGTCCTAAATACTAACGCGCGGGAGGTCCGAAAGGTTTGCGGGCAGCCCGTGGCGCGCCGCTACGCGAGCAGCCTGTCGCGCAGCCAGATGCCGGCGATGATGTCGATCGCGGTGTGTGCGATGATCGAGGGGACGAGGCTGTCGGTGACGAGCAACGGCAAGGCGAGAAGCGCGCCGAGCACGGCGGCGCGGACGGCACCCGCGACGTGCTGGTAGGCGTGGAGCAGGCCGAACACGATCGAGC